>JAQUFE010000006.1 GCA_028684815.1 Sulfurimonas sp. | reverse complement strand
ATAAGACTTTGTAACGGTTTTTATACAGATGATGAGATAGGAAGCGAATTTTTACCACAAAAAGCCTGCCCTTTAGTAAAAGCAAGTGTTGGACATTTAGCCTCCAAAAACCTCATCGACAAACCAGATATGATCTACTCTCCCACGACTTGTGACCAAAAAACGAAAGCAGGAACTCTAATCAAGAGTTTCGGTTACGATGTAGTTGATGTAGATTTTCCAAGAACAAAAGAGAGCGAAATAAGTAGAGAGTTTTTTAGAAGAAGTATAAGAGAATTTAGTGCAGACCTATCTTTAAAAATGGGAAAGAGACTAAGCAAAAAAAACTTAAAAGCCTCTATCTCTAAAATCGGTTATGCGCAATCTCTTTATCATAGACTTAGCGATTTTAGAAAAAACAAAACTGTTCCAATCCTTGGAAATGATATGTTCTTAGTTACAAACGCTTTTTTCTTTGACAAGATAGATAACTGGATAGATGCCTGTGAAAAACTAGTAGATGAACTAGAACAAAGAGTAAAAGATGACATTCACGCAGGTGGAAAAATAAGTCCAAGAATTGTTTATACTGGCTCACCTCCCATCTTTCCAAACTATAAAATCCCACTTATTATCGAAGACTCAGATGCCATAATAGTAGCAGATGAGACATGTAGTTCAAATAGAATGTTCAATGATAGAGTTGCTGTAGATGAGTGGTTTGTAAACGATATGATTGATTCATTAGCAGACAAATATCTAAAAGCTTGTACCTGCCCTATTTTTAGTAAAAATGATGACCGCATACGACGAATAATAGAGCTAGTAAGGTCTCACAATGCTGATGGAGTTATATATCAAGCTTTTGCAGGATGCACTGTTTATGAACTTGAACAAAGAAGCGTGCTAGAAGCTATGCAGAGGGAAGGCATCTCCATTTTATATATTGAGAGTGACTACAGCCCATCTCAACAAGGTCAACTAAGTACAAGAGTTGAAGCTTTTGTTGAGTCATTAAAAATAAAAAACAGGAACAAAAAATGAGATATTTTACAGGGATAGATATAGGCTCAACCGCTATAAAGATAACAATTATTGATGAAAACAAAGAACTCTTAGGACATAAAATAAGTGCAAGTGGAAGTATGTTTTACAAATATGCCCACCAAACACTTGATGACTTGATAAAAGAGCTAAATATTTCAAAGGATGATATCGCATATACTGTTGCGACTGGTTATGGAAGAAAACTCTTCAAAGAAGCTGATGAAAATATCAGTGAAATCACAGCAAACGCAATAGGAGCGGTTGCGGCTGCAAAGGAGTTTGGGGAGATTAAAACTATCATAAATATTGGCGGTCAAGACTCTAAGGCAATCTCACTTGATGATATGGGAAATGTGGTTAATTTTGCCATGAATGATAGATGCGCCGCTGGAACAGGAAAATTTCTAGATGCCTGTGCTATGAACTTAGAGATTGGAGTTGAAGAGTTAGCTGATAGACACTTTAGCTCTAAAGGAACGCCTCTCTCCATAAACAGCACCTGTGCAGTCTTTGCAGAGTCTGAAATCATAGGACTTCTAGGAAATAATCACAGTGTTGAAGATATTGTCTGTGGTGTGCACTACTCCATTGCAAAAAGAGTCATAAAACTTGTAAAGCGCGTAGGAATCAAAGAGGGAATTTATTTTGATGGAGGACCAGCTCTTAATGCTGGGTTAGTAAATGCAATTGAGAATGAGTTGGGTAAAAAAATATTTATTCCCAAGTATCCTCAAGTTACTACATCTTACGGTGCTGCAATTTTAGGGGTAGATTCTTACTCTTATCAAAACAGAGAGTAGTAAATGTTTGATGGAATTATAAAGTTTTTTATTGAGAACTATAGAGTAAACTACACTCTATTTTTCTTAATCTTCGCAGTTGGCATCTACTCCTATACAAAGATACCAAAGGAGATATCGCCAACTATTGAGCCAGCATCTATAACCATCAGAGGCTCATATCAAGGAGCTTCTGTAGATAGTCTAAACACTATGGCTGTTGGAGAAATCGAGGATGAAGTAAAAAACATAACCGGAGTTTGGAGTGTATCTTCTGTAATAACACCGGGGAAATTTAACATAATTCTTGAACTAGACAAAAGAGTAGATAAAGCAACAATTATACGAGATGTTGAAGACTCTCTCTCACTTATAAAGGTTAATCTTCCGAGTGATATGGATGACCCAGTTATCAGAGGTGTTGCACACTCTAGAAGCATCATGCATATATCTATCCAATCTTTGAGTCTTCCTAGAGAGAGATTAAAAGAGCTATCAAAAAACTTTAAAACAAAGTTGCTCTCTATCAAAGATGTATCCGATGTTACTATATTTGGAAACTCAGAACTTTTTTATGAGGTTTTGATTGATGAGAAAAAGGTCAATGCTTACAATATCTCTATGAGTGAAGTTATGCGACTTTTCTCAGAAGTCTCTTATATCTTCCCCCTTGGAAAGATAGACAATACAAATGAGCCTTACTATATATCAACACATAATGATAAAAAGTTCTCATCTGAATTTGAAAATACCATCTTAAATATAAACAATCAGCAAATTGTTCTAAAAGATATAGCTTCCATAAGCAAAAAGTACGAAGATGCATCAACACTTGCAAGCATGGACGCAAAAAATTCTATCACACTTGCCATATCTCAAAATCCTAAGGGCGACGCTATTAGCATAGCAGATGATATCAATCAACTCATATCAAAGATGAAGATTGAGGATGTTGAGTTTAGCGTAAGAATGGACTCTTCAACCATTATAAAAGATAGCCTCAATATTGTTATATCAAATATCTTACTTGGCGTTCTTCTTATTACACTTCTAACCGCTCTTTTAATCAACATCAAAATGGCGTTGGTTATTGCACTAGGGATTCCTACATCTTTTGTTATGGGTGCTATATATTTTTATCTCACAGGACACAGCATCAACATCAACTCGCTTATCGGTGTTTTAATAGCTATAGGAATTATTGTTGATGATGCCATCGTTGTGAGTGAGAATATTCAACAATACATTGAAAAAGGTTATAGTGCAAAAGATGCAGCATTTCTTGGAACAAAAGAGGTCGCAAAACCTGTAATGATAGCCTCTTTAACTACTATATTTTCTTTTATTCCTCTTTTGATGATAAGTGGAAAATTAGGAGAGATAGTAGCGCTTATACCCATAGCTTTTAGCGCACTTGTTATCGCTTCACTTATAGAATCATTTATATTTTTGCCACTTCATGCTACGCATATCTTAGGCTCAAATTCAAAAGCACGCTCGTGGGAGAGAGTAAATCTACTCTACCAAAGAGCCTTGATTTTTCTTCTTAGGCATCAAAAAAGTTTTCTGCTGACATTTATCATCATAGTGCCTCTTTTGACACTTTACGGAGTGCAAAAATCAAAATTTCAGATGTTTCAACCCTTTGATGACTCTTCCATAAACATTACCTTTAAAGCAGATCCAACGACTTCACTTGATGAGTCTTTAAACATTGTGCAGACTTTAGAAAAAGAGATATTAAAAGAGCAGAAGAGATTTTTTGTAAAACATGTAAGCTCAACGGCAGGATATAGAAGGAGTGCTACAGGCACAACTGAAATCTACCCATATGTTGGTTATATATCTTTAGAGCTACACAAAATGAAACCACAAAACATTGTAGATAGATACATCACACCCTATCTTAGTTTTTATTATGATGATAAAGACAGGATTAGAGATACCTCTTCTCAAAAAATTTCAAAAGATTTAAGAGTTTGGCTAAAAGAGCAGAAGTATGAAGAAAAGTTTCATCTTAATAGCCTTATGGTAGTAGAAAATAAGATGGGAAATACAAAAGCGGATATCCACATTGGTGTCATTAGTGATGATTATCAAAAAGCGATGAAAGCCGTTAAAACTATTGAAGATAGATTTAGCGAAATAGAAGGTATAGAGTACTTTGGTAACAACATAAAAGTAGGTACTGATGAGCTTAAACTTAAACTAAACAGTTATGGCGAAGAGCTAGGAATAACAGAAAAAGCTCTAGGTAACTACATCTCAAAGCTCTATCTCTCGCTTAAAATCGCCACCATTTATGATGGACGAGAGCTTTTAGATGTAAAGATAAAATCCCTCAATTTTAAAAATGATTTACAAGATTTTAAAAAACTAGAAATCCCTCTACAAAACAACACCTATGTAAAACTTGAGGATATTTGTGAGTTTGAAAAAGTAGCTGCTCTAGAGATGCTAGTCAAAGATGATGGGCATACAAGCTTCTACGTTTTTGCAAATGTTGATGCATCTAAAACAACAGCAACAGAGGTTTTACAAAGACTAGAGCCGACAATACAACAATTAAAAAACGAAGGCTTGGAGTTGATACTCAAAGGCGAGGCAGAACAAAAAAAGAGCATGCAATCAGAGATGATATTAGCATCTATTGTTGCTATGGTTTTAATCTTTATCTCTATTTTATATCTTTTTAACTCCATAAGAGAGACTCTAATAGTAATGTCAGTCATTCCCTTCTCTCTTCTTGGCGTCTATATTGGTCACTTTATTATGGGATTTAACATCTCTCTTCCATCTCTCATAGGTGCCCTAGGACTAGCTGGCGTTATTGTAAATGACGGTATTTTGATGATGTCAACGATAAAAACAGCTACACATAAAGATGAGATATTTACTCTCGCTGCTAGGAGATTTAGACCCATTGTGCTTACTTCTGTTACTACGATTATTGGGCTTTCATCGCTCATATTTTTTGCAACGGCTCAAGCCGTAACATTTCAACCTCTAGCTATTGCTATTGGCTTTGGGCTTTTGTGGGGGACGATACTAAACCTCTTTTATCTGCCAACAATATACAACTTTTTACATACATTTAGGAGAAAAAAATGAACAGATATCTATCATCATTTATAGTAAGTGCCATTTCTTATTTAGCTATTGTAGTTGCAATTATATATGCAGTTGCAGATACAAAGGTAAGTACAGATGCTAAGGTAGAAGATGTCAGAAAAGTTTGCTTTACGGTGGTTACTCAAGTGAAACCTCAAAAGCCAAAACAAGAGAAAAAAATCACGCCAAAGCCTGAGCAAAAGCCGATTCAAAAGCCTAAACCAAAGCCAGAACCCTTGCCAAAGCCAATTGTTGAAGAAAAAGTTGTCAAAGAGCCTGTTGTTGAAGAAAAAGTTATAGAGGAGATAGTAGAAGAGGTAGTAGAAGAAGCCCAAGAACAAAGAGAAGAAATTGTACAAAACGAAGAAGTTAAAGAAGATATTTTAGTAAAAGAGCAAAGTGAAATAAATCAAGATGTTCTCCTAGCAAAACAAAACAAATTTATAAACGACTTGATAAAAAGGATAAATGATAACAAATCTTATCCAAATATGGCTAGAAGAAGAGGCATAGAGGGTCTTGTAGATGTTAGGTTCAAAATTCTCTCAGATGGAAATGTAGAGGAGATACAGATAATCACAGGAAGAGACATCTTTAAAAAATCAGCCATTGAAGCCATTAGTAAAAGTTTTCCAGTCACCTTTGAAGAAGCACTATTTAACTTCCCCAAAGAGTTTAGAGTAAAACTATCATATACTCTAAGATGATTTTATTTTCATCAACAATTTGTTTGCTCTGCAATATCAGAGATAATTTCAAGAATACTTTTAACCTCATTTTCTTCGCTTGAGAGTGTCTGCATCTTTAGTGAGAGTTCAACTTCAAGCTGAGCATAACCTTGTATTTTCCCTGTAGAGAGGGCTATTATGACCATTATTGGTATAAGTGCCAAAACCATAGATCTCATTTAATACTTAAATTTTTTATATCTATCTCTTCTACTAATCAGATAATTTTCCTTGTGGTGCTGAAAAATGATACCCTTGAGAATAATCAATTTCTAACTCTTGTACTATCTTTAAAATTGCTTCATTTTCAACAAACTCCGCTATTGTTTTCATGCCAAGTTTTTTAGAAAATTCTACAATTGTAGATACAACTAAAGCGGAATTTTCATCTGTGTCAATATTTTTTATAAGTGAGCCATCTATTTTTAGATAATCTGCTTTTAGTTTTATGAGATACTCAAAGTTACTGTATCCTGTTCCAAAATCATCAATAGCTATCTTGCAACCATATCTCTTAACTTCGTCTATAAAATTTTTAACTGTATGAAAATTTTCAATATATTCTGACTCAACTATCTCAAATACAACTTTTTTACCGATACCGTATTTTTGCAGCATCATTAAAATATAGTCATGGATTTTAGGTTCGAGTATGTCCATAATAGATAAATTTATAGAAAATTCAACATCCTTTTCTTTAAACATTTCAAAAGATTGCTCAATTACAATTTTAGTAATATCAAAATATTTTTTTGTTTTTTTTGCTACATCTAAAAAGAAATAAGGAGAGATGATATTGCCCTCTTCATCTATCATCCTAACAAGTGATTCATACTTCTCATATTTTAAAGTAGTGTTATTGACTATAGGCTGGTAAAAGGTAACAATCTTATTGTTCTGTAGGGCGGTTACTAGTTTCTTTGTGCAGTTTATATTGTTTTCATATTTGCTATTTAGGCTGATTTCATCGCTATAGATAATGAAGTCACTGTTTTTTTGTTTTGCAATTTTTAGTGCCATATCTGCCTTAGGCAAAAGGCTTGCCTTGTCTTCAAAAGCGATGCCACAACTACATGAAAGTATAATTTTTTCATTTTTTATAATTAGTTCTTCTTTGATGAGCTGTAAAATATCTCTGCACTTATAGATAAAAAGCTCTCTTTCATACTCCGTTGCTAAAAGAGCAAACTCATCTCCTTGAAGTCTGTAAAAAGAAAACCTCTCATCTTTTGAGATAAAGTCATAAATCTTATCTGCTACAAATTTTATAACACAATCCCCAAATGTATGTCCGTAAAAGTCGTTAAGTTCTCTAAAATCATCTATGTTAAAAAGAGCTATCGAGAGATTTTTTCTCTCCTTTATATCACTGTTAAGTTTATATCTGTTGGCATAGCTTGTGAGTGCATCTGTATTTGCAATCTTCTCAAAGATAAGAGCTTGTTTGACGATTTGAGTAATATCTGTTCGTATTGCAATAAATTCTATAACCTTAGCATCTGCATCTAAGATAGGTTTTATAAATGTTTTCGCCCAATAAGCTGTGCCATCTTTTTTAAGATTTTTCATATCGCCATGCCATGGCTCTTTTAAATCTTTAATCGTCCGCCACAAATCTATAAAAAATTCTTTAGGCATATCTGGATGGTTAATAAGCTTATGAGATTTACCTAAAAGTTCACTCTGCGTATAACCATTAATTTCACAAAACTTTTCATTTACATAGGTTATCACACCATCTTTGTCTGTTTTTGAAACTATCGCGCTCTCATCTACAACTGACTTATACTGTTGCAAAAGAGACGTTGATTTTAAAAAGTTTGTCTCAAGGGAGTCTGTAGAAGTTAATATTTCTCTGATTGTTATGATTGCTCTAAAAATAAGCGCTAATGTACTGATAATTAAAAAAGATAGAACTAAAAGCATCTCATAAAAATTTAATTTTTGTTGTCCCTCTAGTGATATCTTAACATTGGCAAATAACTCATTCTCTACTTTTTTTAGAGTATTAATGGTGTATGAGATTTTATCAAACCATTCATAAGAATGATTTTCAAATTTTTGATTTTCTGTGTTGTTTACTATAAGATCAAGCTCTGTTAAAGTCTCTTTTATTTTTTTACTATTTATAGATTTTTTATAAAAATAAAAAAAATCATTCTCTTTTGATAGAGTACTTTCAAATCTATTTTTAGCCTTGTGATATCTGTTTAAAAATCCGCTCAACCTTACAAAATCATCACTTTCAAATCCCATATTACTCGAAGCTTGATTTAAAATAGCCCTTGTTTTTCCAAGTGACTCTTTCATAACAACAAGATGTGTGTAGGCTTGTATATAGTTTCTATCTTCAAGATTACTTATAGAGTTTGGGATAGTGTTTATAATATCAAGAAGTATAGAGATTTTTAAAGAGTAAAATTTTTCAATCTCATCAATAGTAAGGCTATTTATATCAATGCTATTTCGCTCTTTTGCAAGTTCACTCAAGAGAGTTTTATTGTTTTGAATTGTGTTTGTCTCTAGTAGCATTCCTAGTTCTTTTTTTGTAGAGGCATAGATATCTTTTTTGCTGCTATTTTTATTTGCCACTAAGTCTATACTAAGCCCTCTCTCAAGTTGCAATAAGTGAACTATCTTTGAGATTATGATTGTATTATTTATAAGATTTTTTGTCATTTGTAAGTTTTGTTTTTTTTGAAAAACTTCCACAAGAACCATCGTTGATAGTATAAGGATGATTACCATCGGTAGTGCAGACAAATTAAAAAGTTTTGATTTAAGATTTAAACGATGCATATCCTACCTAATTTATCCGATAGGATAATTATTTGACATTTGTTTTTTTAACTTTAAGAGTAGTTTAAAACGACTAACTATTAACAATAAGCATTACTAAATTATTAATAAAATAGTACATGTTTTAAATTAAGAATGCTTTGACTTATATCAAAAAAACTAATCTTTCTACTAATTGCAAGTTAATATTATAAACCTAATAAACCTCTAAAACCTCTCCAAAGAGTTCTTCTTTGTTGTAGAGTGATTGCTCGTTTTCTAGAACTTTTGAGTTTTTTATACAAAAAAGCATAGCGTTTGCTTTGCTTCCTACTTTTATCTCTCCTGCATCTAAACCTATTGTAGATGCTGGGTTCATGCAAGCTAGCTGTATAAGCTCAGACATTGTGATGAGTCCGCTTTTTACGAGTTTTGTGTAGTAGATACTCATCGCATCACTTAGTGCTTCACAGCCATAAGCTGCATCGAAGAAGGCAACCTCTTTGTTGATGGGTGAACTTGGCTGATGCAGAGTTGTTAAAACATCTATCTCTTTGTTTTTAAGTGCTTCTATGAGTAGTTCTACATCACCTTTTGATGATAATGGCGGATCTAGTTTTGCAGTAGTGTTAAAGTCCTCACAAGCTTCATCTGAGTGAGTTAAATGGTTTATGGAAACCTCACATTTCACATCTACTCCATCTTTTTTCGCTTTTGTTATAAGAAAAATAGAGCGAGGAGATGCTATGGATTTAAAGAGGATTTTTATCTTGAAGTGTCTTGCGATTTCTATCATTCTTGAGACATGCAAAACTTCACTCAAATCTGGGATACCAGCAAGACCTAACTTTGAGCTAACATCGCCATCGAGCATAACCCCACTTCTTATAAGAGAATTATCCTCAGCTTTACAAAAAATAGTTTTTTTGTACATCTGAGCATACTCAGCTATTTTTATAGCTACATCGTTTTTTGCAATGGTACTCATATATGGAGTTATCGCTCCACTTTTTAAAAGTATGGCGATGTTACTTAGCGTACTATCCTCTTTTAGAGAGTTTAACATAAGCTCAATTTTTGCGCCCTCTAGGTTGTGAAGTCCATTTTGAGCAAACTCCAAAACTATCTCATTATCAATGGCTGGAGTGCTATCTGCATTTAGCACAACGACTCCAACTCCGCCACGATGTGCCTCTTTTGATATTTTTTTGATATTTCTTGAGTTAAGAATCGAGTCTTGGAGTCTTATGTTTGTATCTACTAAAAGGGGTAGAAAGTATGCACCTTTGGCATCTCTTACATCTTCACCACTTAAGCTATCGGCTATCTCAGTTATGATGCCATCTTCTATACGAATATCAGCCTTGTACTCTCTATGAGCGTCACAAACAATAGCATTTGATATTACCATGCAAATCTATCCTTATTCAAAGTATTCTAAAAGTGCTTCTCTATCCATCTTTTTAGCTTTCATATCAATGATACCATTGTCTTTAAATGATTTTAATATCCTTGAGAGCGTCTCAGGCGAGACACTTAGTATCTCTGCAATTAGGATGTTTTTAGTAGCAAAAAAACTGTCAGAATGGTTATACATATACTTTGCAACCCTCTCTTTTGAGTCAAGCACTAAGTTTGTAGAGATAATAACTTCAAGATTTTTAATCTTTTTTATCAGAGATGTTTGGATGATATAGGAGAGTTCTGGGTTTGAGTAGATAATCTCTTTTAAACCTTTAAAGTCTATCTTTAAAACCTCTACATCACTATAAGCTTTAGCAGTTGCAGGATATGGCATCTTCTCAAAGTTAGCAACTTCACCTATGAGTTCATTTTCATGAAAGTACTTTAAAACTATCTCTTTATGACTCGATGAAGTCTTATATAGTTTTATAATGCCCTTAGCTAAAAGATAGAGATATTTAGAATCATCTCCCTCATAAAAAACAATATTGTCTTTAGCTATAGTGTGATGAGTTGTTAGTTTTTCAATCTTAGATAGTGTCTCTTCATCAAGCTCTTTAAACATATCTATATTTTGTAGTGTTTGCTTCATTGCCCTATCTTCTTTACTCTTTTTATAACTTCGTCATAAGAGACTATCTCTTCGCCCTCTTTTATCGCTTCTTTAGTCTTGTGCGCTGAAAATCCATAAGCCATAGGTGTGACATTGTTTGTGTCATAAAATGCTACTTTTGCATCTATAAACTCACCACTATCAACATCTGTTATCCAGACGATTGCTCTATCTTCCCAGCTCGGTTTTTCTTCTTCAAACCAAAGAGCCAAACACCCTATATCATCAAACATATATGTTTTTTGAGTATCTGGATTCCTCATCTGTACAGTGTTTTTTCTATCACTAACCACCATAACACATCTACTACACATATCTCTGTCCCAATGAACAGTAGAGACACCCTTTTGTGTCTCTTGCTCACAAGCTATAAAAGAGAGACTTATAGCGAACAGTAGTGCAACCTTTAGATATTTCATCATCAAAGCCAAACTCCATTTTTTATAAAATATATCACGACAAATGATGTAAGCAATATAACATAAAGAGAGTTAAATATCAGAGACATTCTATAGCTTTTTAGTTTGTCCTCCTCTTTGGATTCAACAAAACCAACAACAAGCCCATAAAATGTTCCTAAAAACAAAAATGCATAGATAAAATAACCTACAAAATAGTAGTCACTTTGTAAAAAACAAAATGGGCAGTGATGTGATGGAAGCTCATAAATGTAAGTTCCAAAAAAGACTATAAGCGTGATTAGAGATATAGGTACAAATAGAGCATTACTTATAGCAAAAAGGTATCTATTTTTCAAAAAATAAAACAAAACAATAAGAAAAAATATCCCATAAAATATATATAAAAGAAGCGAAGTATCAAGTGCAAATATACTAGATATTGCCGAAGTTGAAGTGCTTGAATAGAGCGTGCCACAGCAACTTACCATCTTATCTATCTCAATGGAGCCAAACATAACTCCTTCGATGATAAGTTCAGCCATAAAGAGAAAAAAGGCGACTATAAAAAAGGCAAACTTCTGTTTTACGAAGGGCTGATCTTCACGAGAAGCATCTTCATTATGAAGAGCTATCCAGTAAGCAAAGATATATAGATTTATAATTTTTAAAACAAAAAGAAAAGTCCCTGTATCTGTTGCATCTACAACTCCAGCCCCACACATTGCCCCTGTTAAAACGTTTGAAATCTTATCAAGAGTAAAGACAAAAAAGAGAAATAGAGGAACCTTTATGATAAAGATAAACTTTATGATGGTAGCTGCTAAGTAGCTCTGTTTTTCAAGGCGGTACTGGGTTTTGCTTGTAGAACTTAAATCCCAGTTTAAGTAGATTTTCACACTCAGATAAAAAGCTATGATGCCAAAAAGTCCAAAGATAGTGTTTAGTATAAAGATAGCTAAAACTTCAGGAGTTAGTATCAAATGACAACTCCATTATGCATCTCAATCTCTATATCTACAATATCCAAACCAAAAAACAGTGGGTCATGAGTAGCTATAACTATAGTTTTGTTTAGTTTTTTTAGCTCGCGAAGCATCTCTATAAAGTGAAGAGAGAGCTTCTCATCTAAGTTTGCAGTTGGCTCATCTGCTATGATGATTTTAGGGTTATTGACATTTGCTCTTGCAATAGCAACACGTTGTTGCTCTCCACCTGAGAGGTTTTTAATGATGGCATCTTTTTTATGAGATATCTTAAACATCTCCATAGCTCTATTGAGTTTTGCATCTGCATCTTGTGCATCTGGATTTAGTGGGACTAAAGGAAGTAAGATGTTCTCTTTTACACTAAGTGTAGTTATAAGATTGTACTTTTGAAATACAAACCCAATATTGTCCCGTCTATATTCAGATGCAAAGCGGTCTGGAAGCTTTGATATCTGCTTAGCATCTACTATAATCTCTCCAGTTGTAGGTTTACTAAGAGCTGCGATAAGTGATAAAACACTACTCTTTCCACTCCCACTAGCACCTTTAATCACTACAAGCTCGCCCTCTTCTATCTTCATACTCACATCATTTAGTGCCACAACTAGGTTGTTTTTGTTTATCTCATAGCTTTTTGTTACATTTTTAAGTTCTATCATTTTAACTGCTCATTTTTAAATATTATTGCATCAATTTGATTTAGTCCAATATAGAGTTGGACTAAATTTATAGAGTAAAATTCATAAAACTTTTTATATTCATTTGTGGTGATTATATTCTTTGATTTACTCATTTTTCACCCCTCGTATATTTAGCTTATATATCATCTAATAACCTCGTCTGCATCTAGTGTAGCAATCTTCCATGATGGAATGATTGTCGCTGCTATATAGATAGGAACACTTAGGAAAAATACTAAAAAGAGGGTTTGCACATCGAAGATAAATGGAAGCTCAAATGATGCCTTTAGCTGTGAATATCCTGTAAATATATTTTGTAAAAGTGGAGCTTGAAAAATATATACAAAACCTGCTGCTGCAATTACACCTATCATATAAGAGAAAAAAGAGATGATAAATCCCTCATAAAACTTCTCTTTTAAAACATCATCAACTCTCCAACCTATTGCTTTTAGTATCCCTATCTCTCTTTTTTCTTCGCTACTAAGTCCACTTGCCTTATCATAGATGATGATAAAAAATGTAAAGAGTGAGACAACAAAAAGAGCTAAAAATATGCCACTCTTATAATCAAAAATATTTTGATAAGAGATTTTGAGGTCATTTTTAGTGATAATTCTACTATCTGGAAAGATAAGCTTTATCTTTGAGGCGATAGTCGCTACTTCATCAGGGTTTGAAACCTTTACTACTATATCTGTAGCTTTTGATTCTCTCATATCAAAAATCTCTCTAACATCAGCTTTTGACATAACAATCATATCGTTTGATTCAAGCTGAGTATCTCCATCAAAAACACCAACAACATCAACTCTTTTTAGAGTTCCATCAGGCTTTATAAAGTTAAAATAATCCTTATAATAATTGTTTTGCATAGTCTCTTTAACTCCGCTTCCAACTACCATAGAACTCTCTTTCGTATTCATAAGATTGCTTGTCTCGACAACTCTTTTTAGTGACTCTTTATACTGCGCTTCAAACTCATCTACTCCAACGATGGAGAAGTTCACCCCAGCATTTTCAAAGTAGTAGTAACCCCAAACACGAGCAACTGCATCTACAACTCCTGTAATGGCAAGTATCTCTTCTGTGGCATGTGTCTCTATATCGTAGTGTCTTCCAGCTTTTATCTTTTGAACTACTATCTCAGGAAGAGCGTCAACAGTAGCGTTTAGTTCGTATTTTATGGAGTTTGTTATAAAGAATATACTTGTAAGTAAAAAGATTAAAAATGTAAGAGTTGTTGCTATAAAAATATTTTTATATCTTTGTCTAAGTATCGCATTTATTGCGTATTCTATGAGGTAAAAATTTATCTTATTTCGCACTTTTATCTGCCTTATGTGAGTGTGAATATGTGTAAGTTGAGACAAAATACTCTCGTAGAGAGCCATCATCTTTATAGATGCTAAAGAGGTCACTCATACTTCTATGCCTTATAAATGTAGCCTCTGTAGATATTGCCAAGTCTGGCAGAGCTACGATGCTAACAAACTCTTTTCTTTTTTCTAAGCTCTCGCTATCTAAGCTCTTTGTAGAGAAGATATAGAGAGTCTCAAAAGCGAAAAAAACCAAAAGAGCAAACAAAGAGAGTAAAACTTTTGGAGTCTTTGTAGTGTAAAGATTTTTACTCATCTAGTTTTTTGATGATTATCTCATCTATCTCATCAAACCTCAAAATCTTTTTACCTTTATGGTCAAGACTAAAAGTCTTTGCATCTTCAAGCTTTGCAAATGGTATCAACTCATCTCCCATAGGGCCATAAACATCACTTCCAACAACAAAAAAGGACTCTCTTGCTTCTATGGCTTTTTGTGAATAGTAATCTGTAACTAAAATCTTAGAGATGCCGTCTTTGTATAAAAAATAGTACTTCATAAGATCTTTTACTCCATCAAAAGAGTAGTGTTTATCTGCATAAAAAATCTGAGCTGCCCACTTTGGATACTTATATACAAACATTCCACAGATTGGGCACTTCTCATCTTCAGTAACTTCTATCTTGCCTTCTATGCTCTTTAAATCTCCAAGGCGTTTAACTTCCCATAGATAGAGTGCTAAAGCTTGGAGTTTATCTTCATCCATTGGCTTACAAAGTTTAGAGTTTTTTATATCAGCTTTTAACTCATTTATCTCTATGTAGTTAGTCTCATCTATATCTTTACTACACATTTTTTCATATATTTTTTTACCCATAGCATAGACTTTTTTCTCTTTTTTGCTTTGAGTAAGAGTATTATCACTCTTTAAAGACTCTTTTGCAGCTTTCATTGCCACGTCAAAACTAACAATCTTGCCTTTATACTTTTTCACATGTTCTTCTGCATCACTCTTTTTTGCAAAAGCTAGTTTAGAGACTCTACTCATAGTGCCTTTAACATCTGAGTCTAAGACATAAAAAGCACTTCTTGCATCTATGAGTTTTTCACTCTTAGCATCTACAACCCTAATGCTAGAATCATCAATCCCATACTCCTCTTTATCTTGCACTAAACATCTCATAGAGCAGTATTGTCGTGGAGTTTTGTTTTTAAGTTCTGCAGCGTGGGAAGTTTTGTAAAACATCTTTATATTCATCCCACAAACAGGACACCACTCCTTTTCTGCACCTTTTTGCACTAAGTGTGGCTCACTTGAAGAGACTTTAGAAAAGTTGTGTGCACTAAGGCTTAAAAAGAGTGTTAGTAAAATAATTATTGCTTTCATTGTAATCCTTAAATCAAAAAATAATTCTATCTAAATATAATTATTATAACTTAAAAGCATAGTAAATCTGAAAAATTCGTTTATCAAACTGGATCCTGAATCAAGTTCAGGATGACGATGTTATTTCACCACGGCAGTTTCTTCTCCACGATGATGATTTCTTCTTCACGATGGCAGTTTCTTCTTCACGATGATGATTTATTCTTCACGATGGCAGTTTCTTCTTCACGATGATATCCCACTCCATCGTCATTCCGTGCTTGACACGGAATCTAGTTTATAAATCAATCAAAAGATTCAACATCGTCATTCCGTGCTTGACACGGAATCTAGTTTATAAATCAATCAAAAGATTCAACATCGTCATTCCGTGCTTGACACGGAATCTAGTTTATAAATCAATCAAAGGATTCAATTATGATGATTTAAAAATATAGTAAATCTTTATCTATCTTTTACCTAAGTAAATCCCAACTGCTTGGAGTTTCTTACCATCTAGTTCTCCACAAAGATTACTCGACATAACATAAGCTTTAGCCTCAGCTGTTGAGCTGAATTTTTTGTCTGTCTTTTTACACATTTTGTTGTAAATCATCTCGCCTTTTTTAGCCATATCAGCTTGGTTTTTAGCTACCATTTTCATCTCAGCTTCAAGTGCTTTTGAAGCTAACTCATAAGTTTGTTCAAAATTCATAAGCTCTCCACCAAACTCTTTGTGAAATGCTTTAGCATCATCAGCATTAGCAAATGCATACTTACTTGTCATACTCATAGTGCCTTTTTTAGAGCTTCCAACTACATAGTGAGCACTCTGTGCATCTATGAACTTTAGACTCTTAGCATCTACTACTTTGATATCTTTTAGAGAGTTGTTGTTTTTGAGATTTGTCTCAGCTAAACAGTGAAGTGAGCAGTATTGCTCTGTGTGGTCGTTATGAGTCGCTGCGTGATTTGTTTTGTAAAACATAGGAAGTGTCATTCCACATGTTGGGCAATACATCTTAGTATCACCATCTTGAAGGATTGTAGCCTTATTCATAGGCACCGTTTGAAACATCTGCATCTCTTTGTTCTTTTGAGCTTCGCCCTGGGCACCAAACAATATAGCGCCAAGCACTAATATACTCGCGATAATTTTACTCATTTTCTATCTCCTGTTCTTATGATTTGTATAATCATACAAAATAATAGTTAAATAAGTGTTAATTTATGCTAATCTCAAAAGGAGTAATCTTCTAATAAAAAGAACAATGAGTCCTACTGCTAGGATTTTGAAGTCAAGCTCACTAGCTAGATGAACATTTCTAAAAGTGTCACTCTGAGTAGCTTCAACTCCGATTGCCTGCATTGAGAGGATTTTAGGTGAGTAAACTGCACTAAACATCAAAGAGGAAAAAATTACAGTGATAGCACTTCCAAAGGCAATAGCATCTCTTTGCCCTAGTTTGTACATCGCAGCTTCATAGACTATAACTACAGTAGCTACAAAATATATCCAGTAACTAAATCTATGAAATATCTCTCCCATAATGATGCCAGAGTTGAAGTGGTCAAGCGAAATATCAACAAGTATTTTATTTGGATTAAAAATAACTGGTGCTGCAATTGCACCTAAAACTATAACGGCACCAAAAGTAGCAGCAAGTATAACGAGGTAACTAAAATCTAAATATATTCTTTTTCTCAAAGCTTAAGCCCTTTTATATCTTTAAAGTAAATCCACGATCAAATTTACTGTAGTCTTTGTAAAACTCTAAACCCTTAAAGCTAGTGTTTTTCAAATAGTTACGTATTTTATCTTTTTGGTCATAACCTATCTCACAAGTAAAGAAGTTAATCTCCCTCTTTAAGGCTTCATCAAGAAGTTTTTTTATGATTTCATCACCAACTTCTCCACCAAAAAGAGCATTTTGTGGCTCATAAGAGAGGTTTGACTCTAACTTTGCATCCTCTGCAATATATGGAGGATTTGAGATGAGATAGTCTATATCTTCACTCACTTCGTTAAGCAAAGAGCCAAGCCTTAACTCTACCCTATCTTCAAGAGAGAATCTCTTTAAATTTTCTCTTGCTATATTTAAGGCATCTTGTGAAATATCCACAGCTATAAACTTAGCGTTTTTAAAGTGCTGAGCCAAAATTATAGAGATGATGCCACTTCCAACGCCAACTTCCACAAATCTTATATCTGCATCCAAATCAGGGTAGTGTTTTATAACCTCATCTACCAGTAGCTCTGTCTCAGGACGAGGGATAAGTGCGCCTCTGTCTATAAAAAACTCTTCTGAGTAAAAACTTACACTATTTGTGATGTACTCAAGCGGTTCATTTTTTACTCGTCTATGAACCATCTCATATAGTGCATCTAGGTTTGAGACCTCTGTTTGCTGGTTTGAGATAAGCCAGAGTTCATCTTTTTGCAAATGATGCATAAGAAGAAGCTGCGCTTCTCTTGATGCTCTTGGTATGTGTGGATTTAAAATTTCTGAAATATCTCTTAGAGTCTCTCTAACTAAATATTCGCTTCGCATTTGCCCTCTAGTAAGCTTTTATCCATCTCACCAACATCAACACCTAAAACTTTTAGTCTCTCTAAAACTGGAGGATGTGTGTAGTGAAAAAATATATATAGTGGATGAGAGAGTGGAAAACTCTTGTTCTCATTTACAAGTTTTGTAAGTGCATTTGCAAGTTCAAGCTCTCCACCTGCACCTCCAAGCTCACTACCCATTCTATCTGCTGCATACTCATTATGACGGCTAACTATTCCCATGATTGGCATCATAATAAAACCTAAAACTGGCATAAAAAGAAGTAGAAGTATCATCAAAACATAAGGCTCACTAGATACCCCCATCTCTAAGAATAGAGAGTCTGGAAGATTTCCAAAGATACCAAACATAAGTAGAAGCATAGCTCCAACAAGCGCTATATTTTTATAGATATCGCCATGAGCGAAGTGACCTAGTTCGTGTCCTAAAACTGCTAAAAGCTCTTTTGTGGTAAGTTTCTCTATAAGTGTGTCAAAAAGCACAACTCTTTTAGCCTTACCAAATCCGCCAAAATAAGCGTTAAGCCTTGCATCTCTTTTTGATGCATCACTTATAAAGACTCCTGAGCTTACAAAACCAGTTTTATCCATAAGCTCTTTTATCTGCTCATCTAAACCTTCATCTTTTAATGGGGTTAGTTTATCAAAAAACATTGCACGAAAAGCTGGATAGAGCATATTTATAAGCACAATCACACCAAAGATAAAGACAAAACTCCACATCCACCAGAGAGTAAAGCTTGTAATAATTGCATAGATGCCCCACACTACAAGAGAGCCAAGGATTAGCGTTAATGCGTATGAGATAAGTGTATCTTTAACCCACTGTTTTGTAGTGGATTTGTTAAATCCAAACTTAGCATCTAGCACAAACTTCTCATAATATGTAAAAGGCAGAGAGATCAAAGAGTTAATGATTACAAAGCCCATAACTATCACGATGCTTAGCATTGCTTCATCTTTTAAAATCACGGCATCTGAGAGATAAGCTATACCAAAACCCATCCAAATTATAAACATTATATAGTCCACAAATGAGCTTACTATGCTTAGTTTCTCTTTTGCTACGGAGTAGTTTGCCGCTTTAATGAAGTCGCTATCACTGAGTAAGATGGCTTTTTTTCTCTTTGCGGTGTTTACAAATCCTATCTGCATAACGCTCGTGTAGATGGAGACTAAAACAAAAAGTGTATATATTGAAATAACTGTCATTAACATTTGCTGACCCTATTTTTTTGAAATTGTATCAAAACTATTATCTCATCGGTACTGTTTTATATGTTTTATCAACAGATGAAGGCTCTTCACTGTCTGTTAAATTCACAACTATTCCATAGATAATACTAATAACAAGCCCAGTAATAACAACAGCCCAAACAACTTTTTTCTTTTGACCTTTTAGTCCATTATAATCTTCAATATCTTCTAATCTTGGCTCACTCACAACATATCCTTTAATTTTATTTTTATAATAATAGCTTGTTATGTCTGTAAAAACAACTCTACTAAAAATTAAGAAAAAAACTTAAGATTTTTCTCTAACTAGATTCAAAAAAATAAGTATGTTATAATCTTTACAAATATAACAAGGAGCTAGTCATGTTAAAAACGATAAGTCTGCTAGGCATCTTAAGTTCTCTACTTTTAGGAGTAGATGGTTATGAAGTTTACAAAAAAAACTGTGCATCTTGCCATATCGAGATAATGAAAAAAAGTGAAATGATGAAGAAATTCAGCACTTTAAAAGCGCCCCCAATGATTCAAGTTGCATTGAGATTAAAAGAAAACATCATCATAAAAAATGAAGACGAAGATGTTCATCGTCACCTTTTTATGTTGTTTGTAAAAGACTACATAGTAAATCCAAATATTGATTACATTATGTGCCACCCACAAGCAGTTGAGACATTTGGAATTATGAAAAGTGTAGATGGTTTAAGCGAAGAAGAGAGAAGAGCGGTAGCTTATTGGGTTTATGATAGATATGAAGATGTAGATTTTGAGTAGAAAAAGAGTATTTAGCTATAATAACAGCATTTAAAATTTAGAGGATTTTTTTTGCGTCTTTTACTACTTTTCTTTACTCTTTTTACTCTCTCTTTCGCTTCTTATGATGATGGCAAAAGACTCTACATAGAAAAAAATTGTGGAAATTGTCACGGCGCAAGGTTAGAGGGGATGCATATGTACCCTGCTCTTGCTAACCGTGCTAAGGGTTTTTTAGCTTATAAACTAAAGAGGTTTCGCTCTAAAGTCTCAGATAACCAACAACAAGAGATGATGATACCTTTTGCACAAAACTTAAGTGATAAAGATATAGATGATTTAACTATATATATGCATGAGTTCGTTGAAGATGTAAACAAAGAGAGATATGACACCTCCTTTGCAGTTGAGGGAGATGGCGGTTCATGAAAATCTTAGTTAGTGCCCTAGAGCACTCTGCAAATATGCATCTTAAGTCTTTAAAAAAAGAGTTAAGTAGCGATGTTGAGTTTATTGGGATATTTGATAGCGAACTTGGCAATCCCATCGTTGACTTAAGAAGTCTTGCTATCATGGGTTTTGTAGATGCCATAAAAAAACTCCGTTACTTTTTTAAACTAAATGCTCAGATGGTAGAGCTTGCAGCTGACGCTGATAAAGTCCTGCTCATCGACTCATCAGGTTTCAATCTTCCTCTTGCTAAAAGGATTAAAAAGAGATATCCAGACAAAGAAATCATCTACTACATCTTACCTCAAGCGTGGGCATGGAAAAAAAAGCGCATACCAGTTTTAGAGAGAACCATAGACCATCTAGCATCTATCTTACCTTTTGAAAAAGATTACTACTCTAAAGATGCACCCATCACTTACGTAGGACATCCCCTGCTTGATATCATCAAAGAGTATAAAGAAGAAATAAGTAGCGAAGTAAAAACCATAGCTTTTATGCCTGGAAGTCGTAAGGGCGAGATAAAAAAACTTATGCCGATTTTTAAAGAAGTAAGCTTAAAATTGGGACTTGCTTCTTACATCATAATCCCAGAATATTTTACTAAAGAAGAGATAGAAGAGCTTTATGGTGACTTATCTAGTTTTAAAATCGTTCACGATGCACATAAGACTCTTCGCGAGGTCGATTTTGCGTTTATTTGCAGTGGAACTGCCACACTTGAAGCTTCACTCATTGGAACACCTTTTGTTCTTAGCTATATTGCAAAACCGCTAGATTATTTCATTGCAAGTAGGCTTGTAAAACTTAACTACTTAGGACTAGGTAACATCATGTTTACCCAGTTTAATGACAGAAGTTTGCATCCTGAATTTATCCAAGAAGATGTAAGGGCAGACAATCTTATAAAAGCATTTTTAAACTATGATAGAAAACAATTTTTTGACGACTCTAAACTACTCAGAGCTTATCTAAAACATGGTAGCTCAAAAAATGTAGCTCAAATTTTACAAAACAATACCTTAGGACAACAATGAAGATAGATTTTATAGATTTACAGACTCAGTATTTAAAATACAAAGAAGAGATAGATAGTGAAATATCAGAGGTTTTAAACACGGCACAGTTTATAGGCGGAGAAAAACTTGATGAGTTGGAGAAGAACTTAGCATCTTTTGTTGGAGTTAGGCACGCTATTGGATGTGGTAGCGTAACTGACGCTCTACTTGCATCTCTAATGGCTCTAAATATTGGCTATGGGGATGAAGTTATAACTACTCCTTTTGCCTTTATATCTTCTACTGAGGCTATTGCTTTTTTGGGGGCTAAACCTATCTTTGTAGATATTGACAAAGATAGTTACAACATCGATGCAACTAAGATTGAAGCTGTAATTAGTGAGAGAACGAAAGCTATCATACCAGTTTCGCTATTTGGTCAGTGTGCAGATATGGATGCTATAAATGAGATAGCAAAAAAACACAACATTGCAGTCATAGAAGATGCTTCTCAAAGTTTTGGAGCTACTTATAATGACAAAAAATCATGTGGCATCTCAACTATCGGCTGTACAAGTTTTTTTCCAGCTAACCCTCTTGGCGCTTATGGTGATGGCGGAGCTATATTTACAGATGATGATGATATAGCCACAAAGATAAGAATAGTACTAAATCATGGACAAAATGATAAATATAGATACAAATATATAGGAATTAATGGTCGCCTAGATGCTCTTCAAGCTGCGGTTTTAAATGTTAAACTAAAGCACTTTACAGATGAAGTAAATCTTCGCGATGATATAGGGAGTAGATATAGCGATTTGCTAGAAGATGCAGAGGTTATTATCCCTAAGATTGCGCAAAATTGTACAAGTGTTTATACTCACTACTCCATAAGAGTAAAAGATAGAGATGCGATGGTAGAAAAACTTAAATCAAAAGAGATTCCAACAAAAATCTTCTATCCTTTACCTATTCATCTGCAAGAGGCTTTTTTATATCTTGGGCATAAAGAGGGAGATTTTCCCATAAGCGAAGAAGTATCGACGCAGATAATCTCTCTGCCAATGTGCCCTTACTTAACAGAGCCAAATCAAGATTTTATTGCTGATGCCATAAAGGACAACTGAAAAGTTTAAATCTCCTACTTGCTTTTCATGATCTCTATTATTTGATGTAGTCAACCACTTTAGATTCTATCGTCATCTCTTTGACAAATTCTACTACCTTTAGATGCTCTTCATGTATAGCATAAGCTTGAAGAGCATCTTTATCATCAAATGTTGAGTATAGTGAAAGATCATATGCTCTAGGGGATTTGCTAAAGTCTATGCCAACTTCCATAGATTTTAGAGTTGGAACAACTCCAACAAGCGCTTCTAGTTTTTTTTTCATCTCTAATGTATTTGCTTCTCTGTTTTGCTCTTTAAACTTAAACATTACTATATGAACTATCATCTTAGGCCTTTTTTAGTGAAATTCTAGCATAATTGCAGAATGAAAAAAGCCTTAAAAGATTTGTACGGAAGTGCTATACTGTTTTTTTATTTTCTTAAGTGGCCATATCTTGTAGGATTTGCATTTCTATACTTTAATGGACTAAATCAAAACTACCTGCTAGATGCACTCTGGCTCATCTGTTTAGCTCTTGTTATAAAAGATATCTACATTATGATAAAAAATAGACAAATCAATAGATGCAAAACAAGAAACAAACCCAAATAATTCTCAAAAATATTTTTCGTAGCTTTTAAGTATGCTAACCAATAACGCACTCCATAATAGTGGAGTTACAATGGAGATATATCCATGCCATTAAATGGACTAGTTCATTTTAATGTAATATTATAGTATCCCTTTCCAGAAAAACTCAGCTATTAGCACTATCAAAAACACACCTACAAGATTTAAAATCAAGCCGTATTTCATCATACTCTTTACATCAACCGCACCGCTACTCATGGCTATGGCATTTGGCGGGGTGGCGATTGGGAGCATAAAAGCATAACTTGCACATATTGTAGCTACCATCATAAAGAGCGTAGTATTTATGCCAGTTTGCTCAGCTACAGAGTAGATGACAGGTAACATAATGGAGATAAGAGCTGTATTTGAAGTTATCTCTGTTGTAAAAGTTATAAGCATAGCAATTGCAAATAGTAAAACTATAGGGCTTAGTTCTGTCATCGCTACAAGATAAGATGCAACCTCAGATGCAAGTCCTGTATCACCAAAAGCCTTTGCTATAGAAAACCCAGCACCAAACAAAAACATTATCCTGTAAGGAACTTTAGCCTTATCATCCATCCAGTCTAGTATGCTAAAAGGTGGCATAAATAAAACAAGCCCAGCCGCTAGAAGAAGACCAGCCTCACTAAGTCCTAAACCTGCCCAAAATGGATTTATCGGTGCATTTAAAAGTAGTAAGACTATCAAAGAACCTATAATATAGAGCACCTTTTTTTGTGGCTTTGTAAGATGCGCTTCTTTTGATTCTCTTTTGATTGGATAGTTTTTCAAACCAAGACTAAGTAAAGAGCTAACTACTATAAGCATTAAAAAAGCCAAAGGCGCTACCATCCAGACCCACTGAAAAAATGGAATCATCTCCATAGCTTTTTCATTCATGATGCCAAGAAGTATAAGATTTGGCGGAGTTCCAATAGGCGTGATAATTCCACCAACACTAGCGCCATAGGCAATGGCGAGGGCAAATCTTAGTTTTAATTTTACATCTTGTGTAATAAAAAGAGCTATAGACATCAAAAGCAGAGATGTCGTTGTGTTTGAGAGGATGGAGCTTAAAATCCCAGAGGTTATGGCTAGAGAAAATATCATTCCGCTAGGAGTATTAGGAAAAATATCTAGCATCTTACCTGCTATAAAAGTATGCAAGTTTGTCTTCTCAACTGCTATTGCGATTAAAAATCCACCTAAAAAGAGATAGATTATTGGGTTTGAATAGTTTAGTGCAGTTGTTTTTGTATCTATGATAGAAAAAGCTGGAAAAAGAATGATAGGAAGTAGTGAGACAACAGCTAGTGGTAAACCCTCATTTGTCCACAGTACGACCAAAAAAGCAATTATCCCTAAAAGTGACGCTTGAGTTGTGTTAAAAAGAGTCAGAGAAAGCACAAAGACAAAAAACCCTACTGCAACTCCTATGGCTATTTTTTTAAATTGTTCTTTTTGACCGTCCAGTACTTCTTGCTCCTCTTCTCTCCAATTCATCTAAAAAGCCCTTTTTCTAGCATTTAAATACTCTATTAGCTAGGATTAAATTTTCTTTTCTATCTGTAAACACTTTAACAACCCCACGTTTATATAATTGAACTACTATTAATCTGTAAACTAGATTCCGTGTCAAGCACGGAATGACAAAACACGCGTCATCCTGAACTTGATTCAGTATAGAACTTAATAACCAAATGACAAAACACGCGTCATCCTGAACTTGATTCAGGATCCGACTTAATAATTGTTCAGCGCATTCTACTAATAATTGATTATACATAAATTTATTTATTTTTTGATTAAGGTCAAAGCTATTATAATAGTATTTATTTATAATACTCATAAATAAGTTTAATAAAAGGTTTTTTATGAAAAAATTATTGTTAACTACTCTCTTAGTTACTTCATCTCTATTTGCCCAAACTTCAGAGGTTGAAGCCTTGGCTGTAGAGAAGTGTGGAAGTTGTCATCTCATCGGTGCTATCACAAAAGATAAGCTAAATAATATGTCAGCACCACCATCGTGGGCACTGTCAAAAAAGGTTAAAACTGCTTATCCAGATAGAAGAGATGCTATAGAATTTATAGTTGAATATACAATGAGTCCATCAGAAGATAAGATGCTCTTTTCACACAAAACAAAAGAGCGTTTTGGAATGATGCCATCACAAAAAGATGTGATAAGCGAAGATGAACTAAGAGCTGTAGCACAGTATATCATCGACAACTAATTAGCTTGAGAGAAATTTTTTAAGAGAGCTTCTTGGATCTTTTCCCTCTAGCATCTCATAGACTTCTCTTGCTATTGGAAGATAGAGGTCATCTCTATCTTTTTCAATTTTATGAAGAGCATAAGCAGTTCCGATCCCCTCTGCTACTTCTCCTAGCTCTTGAAGTATCTCTTTTTGAGTCTTGCCCTCTGCTAAACCTAGCCCAACACGAAAGTTTCTACTCATCGTTGAAGATGCCGTTAAAAACAGATCACCTGCTCCACTAAGCCCTATAAAACTCTCCTCTTTTGCACCATAAAAATAACCAAATCTTTGCATCTCAACTAGACCACGAGAGATAAGAGATGCTGCCGCATTTTTGCCAAGTTCTAAGCCCTCACAAACTCCAGCAGCTATGGCTATAACATTTTTGTAAGCACCTGCAACTTCAGCACCTACTACATCAGTGGAGGTATATGTTTTTATAAAAGATGGAAAAAAACTTGCAAATTTTTCACTTAAATCTTCGTTTTTTGAGTTAATTACTAATGCTGTTGGCAGAGATTTTTGAACTTCAGTTGCAAAAGATGGACCTGATAGATATGCAATATCTTCATCTTTTACATAATCTTTATAGATATCATTTAAAAAAAGTCCGCTTGAGGCTTCTATACCTTTTGCTGCTACTAAGATTTTTTGACCTCTGTTTACAAAGTGCTCTTTAAGCCACAAAGATATCTCTTGAGCAGGAATAGCAATAACGAGATATTTTAACTCTAAAATTTCCTCTAGTGAGACAAAGTTTTTTATATCTCGCGGAGTTCTTGAAGTGATATATACCTCATTTTTCTCACTAAGAGCGAAGGCTAGAGCACTTCCCCACTTTCCAGCTCCGATAACTCCTATCTTACTCATGCTTATCCAAGCTTAGCTTTTAGTATCTCATTTACCGCTTGAGGATTTGCACTACCCTTTGATACTTTCATAACTTGACCTACAAAAAAGCCAAAGAGTTTATCCTTTCCGCCTCTATATTGCTCAACCTTGTCCTGATTAGCAGCGATAATCTCATCACACATAACTTCTAGGGCTCCAGTATCACTAACTTGCTTTAATCCAAGTGCGTCTATGACACCATCTACATCAAGATTTTCTTCCATCAGTTTATCAAGAACCTCTTTAGCAGCTTTTCCACTTATAGTGTTGTCTTCTATTCTTTTTACAAGATGTCCTAGTTTCTTCGCATCTACTGGAGAGTTTGTGATATTTACATCTCCTTTTAGGCGACCTTGAAGCTCGACTGTAAGCCACGTTAGAGCATTTTTTGCACTAATGCCCTCTTCCATCATCGTCTCAAAAAAGTGAGCCATCTCCAAGCTTGATGTTACAACACTTGCGTTGTAATCACTCATGCCGTAATCTTTTACAAATCTTGCCATTTTTTCATCTGGAAGCTCTGGGATTTTAGAGTAAATCTCCATCATCTCATCTGTTACTATAGTTTTCAATAAATCTGGTTCAGGGAAGTAACGATAATCCGCAGCTTCTTCTTTACCACGCATAGAACGAGTCTCTTGTTTTACTTGGTCAAAGAGTCTTGTCTCTTGGCATATCTCTTCTGCGTAAACGCCATCTTCCCACGCTTCAGTCTGACGAGCAACTTCAAGTTCTATAGCTCTTTGGATAAATCTAAAGCTGTTTATATTTTTAATCTCAACACGAGTGTATAGTTTTTCATCGCCTTTAGGTCTGATAGAGACGTTAACATCAACTCTAAAACTACCCTCTTGCATATTTGCATCACCAATATCAAGATAACGGATAATAGCGTGAAGTTTTTTTAAGTATAAAATAACTTCCTCAGCACTCCTCATATCTGGTTCTGATACAATCTCTAAAAGTGGAGTCCCAGCACGATTTAAGTCAACTTTTGAGAT
Source organism: Sulfurimonas sp. (assembly GCA_028684815.1). Taxonomy (GTDB): domain Bacteria; phylum Campylobacterota; class Campylobacteria; order Campylobacterales; family Sulfurimonadaceae; genus Sulfurimonas. The sequence goes on along the minus strand of JAQUFE010000006.1, from coordinate 45,663 downwards.
ATCACCCTCATGTATATTTTTACCAGCATCTGCTTCAATATGTGCACGATTTATGCGAATAATCTTGTGAGAACCATCTTCAAAGTCTATTTTAAGAGCTCCACGCTCTACTATTGGCGTGTATAGTTGTGTGATTTGGTAAGCACTAGGAGAGTCTGGATAGAAGTATGACTTTCTATCAAAAAAAGATGTCTTGTTTATCGTTGCATCTATGGCAGTACCAAGCATGATGGACTTATGTAGGACCTCTTTATTAAGAACTGGCAGGGCACCCGGAAGTGCTAAACAAGTTGGACAAGTATTTGTGTTTTGTTTGTGGTTAAAACTCGTAGGACACGAGCAAAAAAGTTTTGTTTTTGTATTTAGTTGTACATGGACTTCAAGCCCTATAACTACTTCAAACATAGGTTTCCTTAAATAGATAATTATCTCTATTTTAGCAAAACTTAGCTTTTACTTCTCATAAATCACAGAAGATAATACTCTTTTAAAAGGTCAAATTCTACTTTAGTTATCAACTCTTTTTGAAGTAGGTCTCTTAGTTCTTCTATTCTATCTGCTTTTAGTCTATCTTTTATAACTTCTTCTTTTTTAGGCATATACGCTTTTGCATGTTTACTAGAGTAGATATATGAGATAATTCCCATAACTCCAAAGACTAAGACAAATAAAACTGCTTCCATATATATACTATTTAGTTTTTCTTGACTAACATCGTTAGCATAAAGAGATGAGAATAGTATAAAAAAGATTAATATAAATATTTTCATTTTGACTCACTAAATGTAGAGCATATTTTCTTTAGTAACTCTGTCTGTTCTTTACTTTCCTCTAGTTTTTGTCTATTGATAACAAAAGCATCAAGAGCTAAAATCATAAAAAGCAAGATAACAACAAAAAGGACTGTGATAAAAAGAGCTAGTGAAAAGCCTAAAAAAAGAAAGAGATTGAAAGTTATCAGAGCACCAAAGAGGACTATCGCCCAAGATGCTCCAAGCAAAAAGCCAATGATTCTATCGAATTTATCTTTTTGCATCTGCTTAAAGTGCTAAAGACCTAGTGATCTTCAACTGCTATAGCAGAACCGATGTAAACTGTTGTTAGCATCATAAAGATAAATGCTTGTAAGAATGCCATAAAAGTAAGAAGCGCAAATGGAATCATCGGAAGCAACCATGGAGCTAGCATAAGTATTACCATCAAGAACATATCGTCACCTTTTACATTTCCAAAAAGACGGAAGCTTAGTGAGATAAGACGAGAAAAGTGTGAAACTATCTCTATTGGAAACATCAACCAGTATAACCACCAAACTGGACCCATAAAGTGTTTAAAGTACTTTACAACACCTTGACGACGAATACCTTCATAGTTGTAGTAAACAAAAACAACAAGTGCAAGTGTTAAAGGCAACTCTAAAAAAGCTGTAGGAGCTTCAAAACCTGGAACTATACCTATCAAGTTTGCTATAACTACAAAAAGACCAATAGTAGCAATAAGTGGCACATAACGACGAGCATTCTCAGCCCCCATTACATCTTTACCCATTTGTAAAACGCCAGAAATATACGCTTCCATTAGGTTTTGAGTCCCCTTAGGAACTAGTTGAAGATTTGACATAGCTGCTCTTGCTATTACTATTGCTAAACCTGCTGCAAGTAGCATGTGTGTTAGATATATAAAGGTCTTATCGTGAGATATTAAACCGAAAAATGTGAATAATTCACCCATAGGTGCACTCCCTGTCTCGTAAAAATTGCATGATTATAATCTAACTAGCATTAAATTATTATAATACCAGCCATTTTCTAGCTATTTCTTTGCTAGATGTGAATTTTTAGCCTTAGGTTTCACATCTTTTGCACTATAATTTTTTCCTGCAATTGATTCTAGGAAAACTGTAGCGTATGAACCTTTAGTGATTGTAAAAGAGATATGTAAAAGAGTCTCTTTTCTAACATAGTTACAAACTATATCTTTTGGAAAGACAATAGCATCTCTTCTGTATCCTTTATCTTGCAAAAACTCATCATCAAACTCTTTTTCTATCTCTCTTGCTGCGTCGCGAGCACGAAAAACATCTCTTCCTGATAACAAACCTGTTGGGATTAGTTTCTTAGCCCCATACTCTCTTACAGGCAGTATTTTGGGAGTTGAGAGTTTGCCTTTTTCATCTACAAAGACATCGCCCTCTATGATTTTAAAAACGCTCTCATTTGCATCTAGAGTAAGATTTACCCTCTCTCTTAGCCACTCATTGAAAAGTGTGCTTTGGTAGATGGATACTAAAAAGCTCTTAAGCTTTGCATCTTCTATAAAAAGTTCGCCATGTATCATCTCTTTAGCTTGATTTATACTATCTGAATCTCGTCCAAATCTCTGATATCCAAAGTAGTTAGGAAGCCCATTTTTTGCAATCTTTCTTGCAACTTTCTCGATGCGACCGGCATCTATATTATCTACAAAGTATAAGTTAATACTAAATCTATTTGCAATCAAGTCTCCCATACGAATACTTTTAGGATCTCTTATAGTGCTGAGTATCTTTATCTGCTTGTGATAAAATTTCTTTAGCATCTTCTCATAACTTGCATCTACTGAGATATATTGCGTTGTTGTTGCGTGCTTATCTTTTAGTCCAGCGTAGCCTATCTTCTGGGCTGGAACTGCCAGATACTCGCTAAAAATAGCTATCATATCCCAAGTAGTTAACTCTTGCTTTTGGACATGAAGTATGAGGTAATTTCCCTTTCCGCTAAAACTTCTCGATGCTATCTCATCAACCACAAAATCAGTGGGGGTTTGGAAAAACTTAAAGTTTATCTCACTATCTACACTATCTATATACTCTCTTTTTCTCAAATATTGTCCTTTTTATAAACTCTACAACTGTAGTAGTTTTAATCTTTTATATGCTTCTTTTATATCACGTTCTATGGCTTCTTTTAACTCTTTTTTTGTGTCAAATTTTTTATTATCTCTTAAATGTGAGACAAAACTTATCCTAGCTCTATCTCTGCAAATAACCTCGCCATCTAAGATATGAGACTCTACAGCAAATGAGCCATCAGTTGTTTTGCGATGTCCCACAAAAGATACAGATGGATGGTAGTGCTCATCATCATCTATGCGAGTAAGTGTTGCATAAACGCCCTCTTTTGGAGTTAAAAATCCTCTTGCATCTATGTTTATAGTAGCTACAAACTCTTTTTTTCCGATGCCTTGACCTGCAACGAGTGACCCATTTATAGTGTAGTTATGCCCTAAAAAATCATTTGCACCTTTGATATCGCCTATCTTTATCTTTGTGCGAATCTTATGAGAGTGTATAGAATCGCCTTCATGTGAGACTTCATCGACCACTTTTACCTCTCCATCAAAGAGCTCTCTTAAGTCATCAAAAGAGTACTTTCTATCTTTTCCAAAATGAAAATCATAACCAACAACTATTTTTTGAAGTTTTGTAAACTTTGTCTTTAAAAAAGATATAAACTCATCTGCTTCTAAGTGACGAATCTCTTCAAGCTCGATATATAGTATAGGATAGTGTGTGAAGTTTTCTCTCTCTTTTTTTGGTGTAAGATTTGCGTAGCCTGTCTCTATAACTACGATAGTCCCTCTCTCTCCTAACTCTCTAAAGAGATGCTGATGCCCTATATGCATCCCATCAAAACCACCTATTGCTATAGCTGTACTATCTATCAAAACTAATCTCCTCTTTTGCTAGTTTTTACTTCTGACATATTATTACAATACTCTGAGTTAGTCAATGAGTTTGGATTTTACTTTATGATATAATTTTCACAAAAAAAGAGATATTTTTATGAAAAAAACCATAGCTATTAGTGTTGGTGACTTAAACGGTGTAGGAATTGAGATAGCATTAAAGTCGCACGAAGAGGTCTCTAAACTTTGCAATCCCATATACTGTATAAACGAAGAGTTGCTCTTTAGTGCTCTTAAACTCTTAAATACTGAAGCTCCAAAAGATATACAACTTCATAGCGTAGATGGCGATTTTAAAATCAAGCCTGGCAAAGTAGATGCAAGCTCTGGTAGATATTCGTATGACTCTTTTATGAGTGCTATAAAACTATGCGTTGAAAAAAAAGCAGATGCAGTAGTTACAATGCCCATCCACAAAGAAGCGTGGATGATAGCAGGTTTGGAGTTTAAAGGTCACACTGATCTACTTAGACACTATTTCAAGCAAGATGCCATCATGATGTTAGGTTGCAAAGAGATGTTTGTAGCTCTATTTACTGAGCATATCCCTCTAAAAGAGGTAGCATCTTCCATCAAGTATAAGAAGTTAAAAGAGTTTTTCCTAAACTTACACAGCTCCATACCAAAAGAAAAAGTAGCTGTTTTAGCACTAAATCCACACGCTGGAGACAATGGCGTTTTAGGAGATGAAGAGCTAAAAATCACAAAAGCGATAAAGAGTGCCAACAAAAAAGTAGGCTTTGAGCAGTTTGTTGGCCCACTTGTTCCTGATGTGGCTTTTACCCCTCACACTAGAAGTCAGTACAGTTATTTTGTAGCGATGTATCATGACCAAGGTTTAGCACCTCTAAAAGCCTTACACTTTGACGAGAGTATAAATATCTCACTAAACCTCCCCATCATAAGAACTTCAGTAGATCATGGAACTGCTTTTGACATAGCTTATAAAGGTCAAGCAAAAACATTAAGCTACATAAATGCTATAAAAAGTGCTATTGATTTTACAAAATAAAGATAGTTTAAAGAGATAATAATTATACTTTAAGATAATAAGTGATAATATTTTACTAACAAAAAGATAAAATTTATCTTTTAATAAAATCTATCAAGGAACTCACATGAAAAACATAGTTATCGCAACTCTTGCTACTACGACTCTTCTTATGTCAGCATCTCTTCAAGACGATGCTAAAAACGCAGGTTTGTTGCCAATTCCAAATAACAAAGCTGAGCTTATGAAGCTTATAGACAATCCTAAAAACCCTATAACAGATGCTAAGGTTGAGCTAGGTAAGAAACTATACTTTGACCCAAGACTCTCAAAGAGTGGACTCATTAGCTGTAACTTTTGTCATAACCTAGGTGAAGGTGGAGATGATGGAGTTGAGGCTGCAATTGGTCACAAATGGACTGCAAACCCAGATCATGTAAACTCACCAACTGTTTACAATGCAGTTTTTAATGATATCCAGTTTTGGGATGGCCGTGCAAAAGATTTAGAAGAACAAGCTCAAGGACCTATGTTAGCTCACCCTGAAATGGCTGCAACAAGCGAACATGTTGAAGCAGTAGTAAAATCTATGCCTGGATATGTAGCTGAGTTTAAAGGCGCTTATGGTAAAGATGTCAAAATTACTTTTACATTAATTGCAGATACTATCGGACTTTTTGAAAGAGTATTAGTTACTCCATCAGCTTATGATGACTTCCTAAATGGCGACAAAAACGCACTAAACGCTAAAGAAAAAGAGGGACTAAAAACTTTCATAGATGCTGGATGTGTAACTTGTCACACAAGCTATGGACTAGGCGGTGCTATGAATGTACTTAATATTACAGGCACTTATAAACACATGGATATTGGTGGATTTAAGGGAGATGCAAATGGTATGGTTAGAGTTCCAACTCTAAGAAATATCACTCAAACTGCACCATACTTTCACAATGGTAAGATTTGGAGCTTAAAAGAGGCTATAAAAGAGATGGGAAAAATCCAACTCGGAGCTGATTTATCTGACAAAGATGTTGCATCTATTGAAGTCTTCTTAAACGCACTAGAAGGAAGAAAAGCAGAAGTCATATACCCAATGCTCCCAGCTTCAACCCAAAAAACTCCTAAACCAGATATGAACTAAAAAAAGATATAGCAACTTTATAGTTGCTATATTAAACCCTCTACTTCTTTATTGAACCCCTTTATACCTTTACAAGTATCTATATGCTACTCTTTGCACCTTTAAAAATATCTTGAATCTATAAATATATTGAACAATTAAAAATAGCAAACGGAAAGAAGTATGATAAAAGAAAATGATATAGAACTAAACTTTATAAATAAATTAGTCGATCAAAAATATACTTACCGTCCTGATATTCGTACTCGTGATGCATTAAACCAAAATTTTCGCCAAAAATTCCAAGAACTCAACTATGTCAACTTAAGCGATGCAGAGTTTTCAAGACTATTAGAGCAAATGATTACTCCTGATGTTTTTACAGCTTCAAAACGCTTAAGAGAATATAGCACTTTTGAGAGAGATGATGGTACACCACTGCACTATACACTTGTAGATATAAAAGATTGGTGTAAAAATAGCTTTGAAGTTATCAATCAACTCCGTATGAACACAGACAGCAGTTATCATCGCTATGATGTGATTCTACTTATCAATGGTATTCCTGTTGTACAAGTAGAACTTAAGACTTTAGAAATATCGCCTCGTAGAGCAATGCAACAAATTGTTGAGTATAAAAATGATGTAGGCAATGGTTATACAAAAACACTGCTCTCTTTTATTCAACTTTTTATAGTTAGCAATCAGTACAACACCTACTACTTTGCAAACAATCACACTAAACATTTTAATTTCAATGCAGATGAGCGCTTTTTACCTCTTTACCAATACGCAGATGAAAAAAATAAGAAAATAACACATCTTCATGACTTTACTAATACTTTTTTATCCAAGTGTGTTTTAGGTGAGATGATAAGCAGGTACATGGTGCTGGTTGAGAGTGAGCAAAAACTTATGATGATGCGACCATACCAAATCTATGCGGTTAAAGCCATCGTTTCATGTATAGAAAGAAATTGTGGAAATGGTTATATTTGGCATACAACGGGAAGTGGTAAGACTCTCACATCGTTTAAAGCTTCAACCCTTCTAAAAGACAATCCTGATATCGAAAAATGTCTATTTGTTGTGGATAGAAAAGATTTAGATAGACAAACAAGAGAAGAGTTTAACAAGTTTCAAGATGGCTGTGTTGAAGAAAACACCAACACCGATACACTTGTCAAAAGATTGCTTTCAAATGATTATAGCGACAAGGTAATCGTCACAACCATACAAAAACTTGGAATTGCACTAGATGGTACAAATAAAAACAATTACAAAAAAAGATTAGAATCTTTAAGTAAGAAGCGTGTTGTCTTTATCTTTGATGAGTGTCATAGAAGCCAGTTTGGAGATAACCACAAAGCAATAAAAGAGTTTTTTCCAAATTCTCAACTTTTTGGTTTTACAGGTACTCCTATTTTTATAGAAAACTCTACCTATACAGAGATTAGCGGCGAAGAAAAAACCATAAAAACAACTAAAGATCTGTTTGAAAATGAACTTCATACTTATACCATTACCAACGCCATAGAAGATAACAATGTTTTGCGTTTTCATGTTGATTATTATGAAGCAGAGAACAAAACTAAACCCAATAATATTATCAGTCAAAAAGCAGTTGTAGAAGCTATCTTAGCAAAACATGATACAGCAACGCAAGAGCGGAAGTTTAATGCCATCCTTGCCTCATCCTCTATCAACCATGCCATAGAATACTATAGACTTTTTAAAGAGATGCAAGAACAAAAGTTAAAGCAAAACGATGAGTTTATATCACTAAATATCGCTTGTGTCTTTTCTCCACCAGTACAAGTGCTTGACTCAAATGCACTAAACAAAAAAGATATTGAACAACTCGAAGAAGATTTACCACAAGAAAAAGCAGATAACTCAGTTAAACCAAATGAGAAGAAAAAGGCTTTAATAGAGATTATTAACGACTATAACAGACAATATGGCAGCAACCACGATATAAACAACTTTGATACATATTACCAAGATGTTCAACAACGCATCAAAGACCAACAATATTCAAACAGAGACTATCCTCATAAAAACAAGATAGATATAACCATAGTTGTAGATATGCTCCTAACAGGCTTTGATTCTAAATATCTCAATACCATCTATGTAGATAAAAACTTAAAGTATCACGGACTTATCCAAGCATTTTCAAGAACAAACAGAATATTAAACGATACAAAACCTTATGGAAATATCTTAGATTTTAGAGCTCAAGAGGATGAAGTAGATAAAGCGATGGTAAGATTTTCAGGCAAAAATCTTAAAGAAGAAGCTAAAAAGATATGGCTTGTTGATGCTGCACCTATTGTGATAGAAAAACTTGACAACGCAGTAAGTGCAATAGAGAGTTTTATGACTTCAAAAGGTCTAAAAAACACTCCACAAGATGTAAATAATCTACAAGGAGATGATGATAAAGGAAGATTTATCAACCTCTTTAAAGAGGTGCAACGCCTAAAAACACAACTTGACCAATATACAGACCTTAGTGAAGAAAACAAAGAGACTATAGAGCAAGTTATACCAAAAGATACTCTCAGAGCATTTAAGGGTGTATATCTTGAAACAGCAGCAAAACTAAAAGTTAAGCAGGGAAAAAACAGTGATGATATCTCAAGTTTAGTAGAAGAGCTTGATTTTGAGTTTGTTCTTTTTGCTTCGGCAGTGATTGACTATGACTATATTATGAGCCTAATCTCTAAATATACAGGCACATCAACCGATAAACAAAAGATGAATAAAGAGCAACTTATAGGACTCATAGAGTCAGATGCTAAGTTTATAGATGAGAGAGAGGATATAAAAGCCTATATAGAAACTCTTAAAATAGGAGAAGTTTTAAATGAAGATGAGATCAAAATAGGATACGAACTCTTTAAAGCAAGAAAATCATCCAATAAGCTTGATGAGATAGCAGCGAGTTATGCTTTAGAGAAAAAGGCACTAAAAGAGTTTGTAGATATAACCTTAACAAGGATGATATTTGATGCCCAACTCTTAAGCGATTTACTAGCTCCACTAGGACTTGGTTGGAAAGAGCGAGCTAAAAAAGAGGCAGAAATGATGAGTGAACTTATACCACTTCTTAAAAAACAAGCAGGTGAGCATGATATATCTGGGTTAAGTGCTTATGAAGAGTAAAGAGATGAAAAACTTGCCTGAGTTACGGTTTCCTGATTTTTTGAATGAGCCTGAATGGGAAATAAAGCCATTAAAAAAATTAGCCGAAAACCTTGATAATAAAAGAGTTCCAATTACATCAAATATCCGTTCGAAGGGGAATATTCCTTACTATGGAGCATCAGGAATTGTTGATTTTGTGAATGATTATATTTTTGATGAAGAATTACTTTGTATTTCAGAAGATGGTGCAAATTTAGTTGTAAGAACTTATCCAATTGCTTTTTCAATTTCTGGAAAAACATGGGTAAATAATCATGCTCATGTTTTAAAATTTAAAAATAAATACACGCAAATTATTGTTGAAAACTATCTAAACTCAATAAAATTAGACGATTTTTTAACGGGGATGGCTCAACCAAAATTAAATAAAGCTATGCTTGATATTATCCCTATTCCAATTTCTTCATCAACAGATGAACAACAAAAAATCGCTAATTGCCTCTCTTCTATTGATAACCTTATCACTGCTCAATCTGAAAAAGTAGAAGCACTAAAAGAACATAAAAAAGGGCTAATGCAACAACTTTTCCCACAAGATGAGGAAGAAGTACCAAAATTGCGATTTCCTGAGTTTAAAAATGCCCCTAAGTGGGAAGAAAAACAACTTGGCGGTATTTCTCAAATTTTGCGAGGTGGTTCTCCTCGACCTATAGAAAGTTATCTTACAGCCAACGAAGATGGACTAAATTGGCTTAAAATTGGAGACATAAATAAAGATTCAAAATATGTTCTTCAAACGCAAGAAAAAGTTTTGCCAACCGCATTAAGTAAAACAAGAGAAGTTAATCCTGGCGATTTGATTCTTTCTAATTCTATGAGCTTTGGTCGTCCTTATATATTAAAAATAAAAGCATGTATTCATGATGGTTGGATTGCTATCACAAAAATTGACCAAAAATTTGATAGGGATTTTTTATATTATTTTATCTCATCAGATGCAAGTCAAACATATTTTTCAAATAATGCAGCGGGTGCAGCTGTTCTAAATTTAAATGCTGAAATTATAAAATTACTCCCAATATTTGCACCAAAAAAAGAAGAGCAACAAAAAATAGCCAATTGCCTAAGCTCCATCGATGAACTCATCACTTCTCAAACCAAAAAAGTAGAAACACTAAATGAGCATAAAAAAGGGCTAATGCAACAACTTTTTCCATCAAAAGAGGTAAAATAAAAATGATTAGTGAAGAAACAAATTATTTAAAAGTTTTAGAAGCGTTTAATAACTCAAATTTATCAGTGATTGAAACAAAATTTGGCAATAGGTACATTTCCAAAACTATTTTTGCAGTATTTTTAATTCTGTCTATCGGTAGTATTTATTATAGTGAAGAGAATAGCAGTTGGATTATTATTTTATTTGGCTTGATTGTGATGTTTAGTATCTTCTTTTATTTTAAATATATCAACAACAAGGCAATAAGCTACTTTGGGGAAAGTAGTAAAGCTTTTATAAAACAAAATGAAATACATTGGCGAGGTATTCGTGCATTAATATTTTTTGAAAGCATACAAGAAGAAAAGCTTCAATTAGACGAGAATATGGTTCTTAAAATTATTGAAAAAGAATTAAGCTTGAAAAAGTTCGAGATACTAAAAACACCGATTTTTATTGGATTATTAACAGTTTGGGGAATGTTGATAAATAGTATTTTTGATAAGACTGAACTATCTATTTTGTGGATATTTTTCTTTGCTCTTCTGATTATTACATATTTTTCTTACGGTTTAGTTTCAGTTTTAAGAACTGAAGAGTCGAAAATAAATGATTTGAAACTTTTTATTCATTGGTATAAAGTGACTGCTCCTATAATTGAGAAATTTTATATTAGTAAAGAAATGACTAACTCACTCAACAACACCCAAAAAAAAGGGGCTTGATAAATGAATAAAAACAACATTATTATCTACAAAGATACTAACGGAGAGATAAAGCTTGATGTATCGCTCAAAAACGACACTATATGGCTGAATCAAAAGCAGATGGAAATGCTTTTTGATAGAGATAAGTCTGTTATCTCAAAACATATAAAAAATATTTTTAAAGAGGGTGAGCTAGAGAGAAGTTCAACTGTTGCAAAAAATGCAACAGTTCAAAATGAGGGTGGTAGAGAAGTCAAACGAGAAGTAGAGTTTTATAACCTCGATGTGATTATCTCTTTAGGCTATAGAGTAAATTCTAAAAAAGCCACAAGCTTTAGAGTCTGGGCAACCAAAGTTCTTAAAGAATATCTTATAAACGGCTATGCACTCAACCAAAAAAGATTAGAGCAAAAAGGGCTTCAAGAATTAAACAAGACTATATCATTACTACAAAATACTATTTCACAAAGTGAACTTGGACTTCATGAAGCTAAAGGTTTGTTGGATATGATATTTAATTATTCTCGTACTTGGTCACTACTGCAAGGCTATGATGAGGACTCTTTACATCTAAACATCGAACCAAAAGAGGCAAAGTTTATTTTGGATTTTGATGAGGCAAAAGAGGCTATCGCACAACTAAAAAATGAGCTAATAAGAAAAGGTGAGGCTACAGAGCTTTTTGGAAGAGAAAAAGCTGGAGAGTTTAATGGAATGGTGCGAAACATCTATCAAACATTTGGAGGTGTTGATCTGCTTCCTAGTGTCGAAGAAAAAGCGGCAAATCTGCTTTATTACATCATTAAGGGACATCCGTTTAATGATGGCAATAAACGCATCGGAGCTTTTATGTTTATACTTTTTTTGTCAAAAAACAATATGCTTTACAAAACTAATGGTGAGATAAAAATCAATGATAACGCTCTTGTAGCACTGTCACTCATGACTGCTAAAAGCGATCCAGCACAAAAAGAAACCGTGATAAATCTTATAGTAAATATTTTAGGAGAGTAGATGCAAGAAGAAAACAATATTATTATCTACAACACCGCATGCATATATTAAACATGTTTGAAGAAAGGGAAGTGGATAGAAATTCAGTTGTTAAGGATTACTTAACAACTATCACAGAGATAGTTACAAGCCGTGCAGATAAACTTGACAGCTTGAACCGTTTTGTAGTTGTATTTTTAGAAACAGCAGAACTTAGAGCAAAAAATCACCAAGATATAACAATGGAATTTTGGAGAGAAAACATAGACCGCATTATAGAGTTTAACGATAAGGAACTTTTAAAAGGATATGGAAGCATCAGCCACGAGCAGATGAAAAAAATGGTTGAAGCTGTTTATCTAACTTTTGATGCAAAGCGAAAAAAACAAGAGGCAATTGAAGCGGACATGCAAGACCTTGAAGAGTTACAGCAGCTTGAAGTAAAAGTGAAGAAGATATGAGCCAAACGATACATAAATTTCCAATAATTGAAGAATTAGTAACTTACTTGCGTAAGGATTTAAAAAAGAATCAAAATTCAAAAGAGAATAATTATATTTTACTATTTGCATATAATGGAATAGGCAAAACCCGTTTATCAACAGCTTTCAAAGATATTGGGAAAAGCAATACAAAACCTGACACACTTTATTTTAATGCTTTTACAGAGGATCTTTTTCATTGGGATAATGATTTAGAAGGTGATAGTGAAAGAGTTTTGACTATGAATGCCCATTCTAAATTTTTTCCTGATTTAGAAAGTTTAGAAATAGAAGATAAAATAAGAAATTTTTTACATCGTTATGTAGATTTTAAATTTTCAATAAAAATTCAAGATGGAATTGATATTGTTACAGAAAAAGAAATTAAATATCGGGCTGTAAATTTTAGCCGTGAAGTTTTAATTGATGGAACTATGACAACTATTGATAGTATTAAAATTTCACGAGGAGAAGAAAGCATATTTATATGGTGTTTTTTTCTTGCTATTGCACAGCTAGCAATAGATGAACATGAAGAGTATAAATGGGTAAAATACTTATATATTGATGACCCTATCTCATCACTTGATGATAATAATGCAATATATGTAGCAAGTCATTTAGCTCAACTTTTAAAAGAAAAAGACAACAAATTAAAAGTCATTATATCTTCTCACCATTCACTCTTTTACAATGTTATGTGGAACGAGCTCAATGAAACAAAAAAGTTAAAACCATATTTTCTAAATAAAAATAAAGAAACTGATGAATATACATTGCAATATACAAAAGAAACACCTTTTTTTCATCATGTAGCCACTATAAAAGAATTACATCAAGCAGTAGAAAGTGGTAAACTTTATGCATTTCATTTTAATATTTTACGAAATATTATGGAAAAAACTTCTACTTTTTTAGGATTAAAGAAATTTTCTGATTGTATACAATCAACTTCAGAAGAGGAAGAAAAAATTTACTCACGAATGATAAATATATTAAGCCATGGAAATTATTCTTTATTTGAACCAAAAGAAATGGTAGATGAAAATAAAGAACATTTTCGTAAAATTTTTAAGAGTTTTGTAGAAAAATATAATTTTAATCCTGAACTTTTCCCTGAAGAAATTACACAAGAGAGTCAACAATGAGCGAAGAAGAAAAAAACAGACTAGGTAAGATACTTTGGGAGATTGCTAATGATTTACGAGGTGCTATGAATGCGGATGATTTTCGTGATTATATGCTTTCATTTCTGTTTTTACGCTATCTATCAAGCAACTATGAAAAAGCTGTAAAAAAAGAGCTTGGGTCTGATTATCCAGATGATACACCTCAAGATGTTATGCAGCAACTTAAAGTATCGACTCCACTTCAAATTTGGTACAACAAAAATCCTGATGATATAAAAATGTTTGAAAAGATGATGCGAAAAAAAGTGCATTATGTTATACCTCCAGAGTTTACATGGGATAGTATAGCCGAGATGGCACGGACACATGATTCTGAACTCTTTATAACTTTAGAGAAAGGGTTTAAGCATATTGAAGATGAGTCTTTTGAGAGTAGTTTTGCAGGACTATTTTCAGAAATAAATCTAAGTTCTGAAAAATTAGGTAAAACTCCCAAAGATCGTAATAAAAAACTTTGTGAAATTATCAGTAAAATCGCTAGTGGAATTAAAGAGTTTTCAACCGATAGTGATAAGTTAGGGGATGCTTATGAGTACCTTATAGGGCAGTTTGCTGCAGGGAGTGGTAAAAAAGCAGGGGAGTTTTATACTCCTCAGGCGATTTCCACGATCCTTTCTCAGATAGTTACCCTTGACTCTCAAGACCCTCGCACAGGTAAAAAGAAAAGGCTTGATAAAGTTTTTGATTTTGCTTGCGGTTCAGGCTCACTTCTTTTAAATGTAAAAAAACATCTAGGTCATGAGGGAACTATAGGAAAAATCTATGGTCAAGAAAAAAACATAACTACTTATAACCTTGCACGAATGAATATGCTTCTTCATGGTGTAAAAGATAATGAGTTTGAGATATTTCACGGTGATTCTTTAACAAATGATTGGGATATTTTAAAAGAGAAAAATCCAAATAAACAGATGAAATTTGATGCTATTGTTGCTAATCCACCTTTTAGTTATAGATGGGATTCAAGTGAAGAGATGGCTAAAGATATCCGTTTTGCCGCTTTTGGAGTTGCTCCAAAATCAGCTGCAGATTTTGCCTTTTTGCTTCATGGATTTAACTTTTTAGATGATGCTGGAACTATGGCTATTATCCTACCTCATGGCGTACTTTTTCGTGGAGGCGCAGAGGAGAGAATTAGACGAAAGTTATTAGAAAAAGGCTATATCGATACAGTTATTGGTCTGCCTTCAAATCTATTTTTCTCTACAGGTATCCCCGTATGCATCTTAGTACTTAAAAGATGTAAAATGTCCGATGATGTTCTGTTTATAAATGCAAGTGAACATTTTGCAAAGGGTAAGCGTCAAAACCGCTTGCGTACAGGAGAGGATGGTGAGCCAAATGACATTGAGAAGATAGTTAACACCTATAAAAACAGAACAGAGGAAGATAGATATTCTAAGAAAATTTCTATAGAACGAATCGAAGAAGAGGGCTACAACCTCAATATATCAAGATACATAAGTACAGCCAAGGAAGAAAAGAAAATAGATTTAAAAGAAAAGAATAAAAAGCTTGTAGATTTAGAAAAAGACATTGTCAAATATACAAAAGAACACAATAAATTTTTAAAAGAGCTTGGATTATCGATATTACCTATCTATTAAAATATTTTGTATGACTTGAAGCTTTTTTACTTCTCATCATACAAAAGTTTAACTATTTTCTCTACTTAGTATTACAAAGATCAAACTTGATTTTTGTAGAAAAACTGATACCAACATCGCTCCATGTTTTACCTTCGTGAAGGTCGTAACAAGCTTCGTTGATAGAGCTAAGGGCTTTACTTGCGCTAAAGTCTAGTAAATCTATGCTACCTTTTGCACTTAAGTCTCCTTTGTCAAAAACATACTTCATCGGAACTACTTTAGTAACTCCGTTCATAGTTATCTCGACACTCATCTCTCCAGTTTTTGGCTTGCCTTTCATTCTTTTGTCTGACTTGATATCAACTATTTTAGCTTTTATCACAGTGTCTTTCATTTGATTGAAGAAAAACTTAACTAGAGTCTCATCTCTACTCTCATGCTTAGAGTTAACACTTGGTGTCTCTATAACTACGCTAGAACCTACTAAGATTTCGCGGAAGTTATTTCCCTCAGCAGCGGCTGCTGTGTAAGTAACTTTATCAAAAGAACCACCTACTCCTACTTTTTTTGGAGTCTTGTAAGATTCCCAGTTAACAACTACATTTCCTTCTTGACTTAAGATGCAAGAGCCTTTTGTTTTTCCCATCTCACCTGCAGCAAGAGAGACACTAAATGCCAAAACTAACGATAAAAACAACTTAATCATATTGATTCTCCTTGATGTGTTTGTAGAATTATATCTGTGAATTATAAATTCCTATTAAACTTCGTAGTTTAGTTTTCTTTGCTATACTTCAAACATGAATCCATTACTATTTTTTGTTGCCTTTTTAGGTGTTTTTATACTTCTGCACATCTATATTTCTAGAAGATTTATAGCTTTTCTTGATATAAAACCGACGCAAAAGTTTTACTTTAGAATCTTTTTGTTTGTAAACTTTTTTGGCATTATTGGCTACATGTCAGGTCGCTACTATGTAGATTTTCCAAATTGGCTTTACTTTTTGTTCTCACTTCCTATTGGTGTGCTTTTTTTGCTCTTTTGTACTGCTATTATTTATGATATATCAAGGATTATTCTTAAAAAAACTAAAGTCTCAAAAAAAAGAAGAGATTTTTTCAAGCGCTCACTCGATATCTCTTCACTAGCTCTTGCATCTACTCTAAGTGCAAAGTCCATCTACAATGCAAGTGATATTAAGCTTGAAAAAGTAGATGTAGAGATAAAAAAACTCAAAAAGTCTTACAAAATAGCTCAACTCAGCGACATCCACATAGGCGGACTTATTGACAGAGCTTTTATAAGAGATATGGTGCAAAGAGTAAATGCACTAAGAGTTGATTTAGTAGTTATTACTGGGGATTTGGTAGATATTGAGATTAGTAGAGCTAGAGATATTTTAGCAGAGCTTGGGCATCTAAAATCTACTTATGGGACTTTTTTTGTGGCTGGAAATCATGAGTATTTTCACGATATCTCCAAAATTATAGAAACCCTAAAAGAGCTTAACATCAGAGTTTTAGAGAATGAAAATGTATATATTGGCGATGAAGATGAGGGCTTTAACTTAGCTGGAGTTTATGATGTTTTTGGATATAGAACCAATACCTATTTGCCAGATATCAACAAAGCGCTAAGTGCTCTAAAAGAGTCACCTACAGTTCTTTTAGCACATCAACCACGATATATAGATGAAGTAACCCATAGTGTAGATTTGATGCTAAGTGGTCACACGCATGGAGGACAGCTTTTCCCTTTTATGTTTTTAGTAAAACTACAACAGCCTTATATAAGTGGACTCCATCAACACAACGATGAGTTACAAATCTATGTAAACAAAGGCACAGGATTTTGGGGACCACCTATGCGTCTGGGTGCTAGTAGTGAGATTACTGAGATAACTCTCATCCCTACTACCTAAAAACTTCAAACTCACTCAAAGTTAGCTCAACTTAAAAGCCTAATCTCCCCGAAACATCGTGGAGATTGCCATTGGTTAGCATTCCTAGAGTTCGCGGTTCCGTTAAGATTTCTTAATGTAACTTTTAAACTTAACAAGACTTTTGGAACCTCAGACTTGTTCGAGGCTAGTGCAACATTAAAGTCTAAGTGCTCTTAACAAGTTCGGAGGTCCGAGATACTTTTTTAAAAAGTATAGTATTTTTAGAGTTGTGTTTTACTATCTCCAAAGAGAGCTTAGATGCTAGATGCTCAAATGTTTTAAGTGAGAAAAAGCCTATATGGGTTACATCTCTTATGTAAAACCACTCTAAAAATTTCTCATCATTTTGCGGGTGAAATCGCGTCATAAGAAGTAGATAAGCGCCCTCTTTTAGATGCGAGCTAAGCTCTTGTAAAACTTCTAGTGGACTCTCAAGATGCTCTATAACTTCAGTAGAGACTATCAAATCATAACTCTTATCTTTATAGACTTTTTGTGGAAAGTAAAAGAGGTCATATCTATCGCATCTAACACCATTTCTCTCTATTAATATAGGTAAAACTTCGCCCTCACCACAGCCAAAATCAAGTGCATCTTCTATCTCACCTAAAGGTACAAACTCATCTATAAGAGCCTCAAACATCTCAACATATCCATGGCAAGCAAAGTTGTTGTGGTGCTTATCATAGTGAAGTCTCTCACGAGTCTCATCTACAAAAAATCGTTCATCCATAAAGATATAGTCACATTCTGTGCATCTATGGTAGAGTTTATCTGTTTTTTGATTTTCTATAAGTGCTGTAGATGCGCTACAGATTTTGCATAGTTTCATTACTGTTTTTCTTTAAAGTTTAGTTCTTTTTGCACTCTTAAAAAGGCATTTTTTACATCTTTTTTACTTACACTCTCTTTTAAGTCTATATAGTAACTAAAGAAGAGTGTTTTACCTTTGTAGAGCTGCATCCGAAGATAGCTTGATGGAAAGTTTGAGAGGATTTTTTTATCTACATTTTGGTTTGAGTTACATGTGATTGAGGATTTTAGTGATACTTCAAGTAAAACATCACAACTCTCATCAAAACTATATAATTCTTGGAGTGTTTCTTTAACATCTTTGTCAAAGACAACAAGTTTTAAACAACTTATCTCCTCTTTTGCGATTTTTTCATCAAAGACATTTACCATTGCACTATCACTACAGCCTTGAAAAAAGAGGAGTAAAAGAAGAAAAAAACTATATGATTGTTTCAATATCGACCAACTCCACACGAGAACAATCTTTTTTAAATAACTTTCTTGAGATAGCATTTTCTTCTGCTAAAACTAAAATATCAGCAAAATCATCTTTTAAAACTTCAAAACTATAAAGTTCTTTTGCAGTCTCAACCACAAGAGTTGCATCTTTGTCTTCTGTTACTAATTCAATATTTCTCAAACCTTTGGCAAATTCGCTCTTAATCGCTTTAGATATTTTTTCATTTAAAAGTAGTTCTTGAAGTTTGATGCTTGTGTTTAGATCTGATTCGCATAAAATTCTATACGTTACAACTATGTTTCCTTCCATAACTGGCTCCTTTATAATAACTGAACACTCTGATTAATCTTTAAACTAGATTCCGTGTCAAGCACGGAATGACGAGACATGTGTCAAGCACAAAATGACAGGATACGCGTCATCCTGAACAAACAAGATGTCATTCCAAAAAAGCAAGCTGTCATCCTGAACTTGATTCAGGATCCAACTTAATAATTGCTCAGAACATTCAGCTATCTCTTTTTAAAGATAAGTAGAGTTTTGTCTTTTGTGTCATAGAGTGAAAATGTTTGTTTGTCTATAAGCTTTAAGCCATTTAAATTTTGAAATGTTTTTATCTTGTGAAAATACTGAACTATTGTGTCTTGGTGTTTTATATATTTATCACCAGATTTTTCTTCATTCTCTTTGAGAAAAAGAGTAAATTTTGTGTGTAGTTCATCATTCGCAAACTCTGCATCTACTACTAAAAACTCTTTTTCGTTCTCTGCACTCATAGTTCCCTCAGCCACATCGCTAAAGCCGTAAAGTGTGTTTATATCAGCTATAAAGATGCCATCATCGTTGAGTCTAAGTGAGACTGCTTCTAAAAACTCTATAAGTTCATCATGGTTTAAAAAGTTTAAAACATCAAAGATAGCCACTGCTGCATCGTAACTTCCCTCTGCTTGGCTAATGTCTATGTGCTGTGCATCTAAAGAACTAGACTTGCACTCTTCAACCATCACAGAACTAAGGTCTATGCCCTTACACTTAACTCCATCACTTATCATTCTCTTCATAAAACCGCCACGACCACAGCCAATATCTAAAAGTGTTTTGATTTTGTAGGAGTCAAGTTCTGAGCGGTAGAGGTCATAAAGTGCTTCTGTAGCTTCTTCTATGCCTAGAAGATGCTCTGCTTTTGCGTAGAGGTCTAAGTTTGTCATATTAGTTTTCTGCTTTTATGATTTTGTTAATCTTTTCGTAGATGCCTAGCACTTCATCTTTTTTGGAGATATATGAGTTTTTATTTGCTATGAGATAAGTTGAAGATGTCATGATATCTTCTACTACTTCTAAGCCATTTTGCTTCATCGTAGCACCAGTCTCCACCACATCAACTATCATATCAGCAAGTCCGATGATTGGAGCTAGTTCTATAGAGCCATAAAGTTTTATGATATCAACTGAGACTGCACGCTCTTCAAAGTAGCGTTTTGTGATGTTTACCATCTTAGATGCCACTTTGATATCTGGCTTGTCAAGGTCAAGTTTTTCGCCCTTTTTCATGCCGATAGATACTTTACAGATACCTCGTTTTAAGTCAAGCAGACGAATAACATCAAGTCCTTGCTCTTCAAGCGTGTCAAGACCTACAACACCAATATCTGCTGCTTGATGGTAAACATAGGTAGCTACATCTTGATTTCTAACGAGTAAAAAACGAAAGTTTGGAGTATCTAGGATGAGTTTTCTATCATCAAACTTGAAACTCTCACCAAAAATAGTCTCAAATATCTCTAAAGTCTCTTTAGCGATACGACCCTTTGGAAGTGCGACTTTAAGCATTATCTGCCTTTATATATATAGTTAATTTTTCGCATTTTATCTAAATGTAGCTCAAAGTTTTATAAGCTGTGCTATAATTATCCAAATTTCAAACTAGGAAGAAGTGTGAAGACTCTTATAAACTCTAAACCTTGTCATTGCAACTGTTTCTTCAAGATAAAAACTAGATTGATACTTTTGTTTAATGTTTTTATCCCTAGATGCAAATACTACACACCATGTTTTGCGTTTCGCAGATCTGGCATACACCCTCCTCTTTAATATCCTTTAATACTTCACAACAAATATAAAAATTATAAATATATCAAAGGATATTGTAATGCAAAAAAATTACATAGTAGGTTTTCCAAGGATTGGAGAACAAAGAGAGCTAAAAAGAGTTTTAGAGAGTTTTTGGGCAAAAAATTGCTCATTTGAAAATGTAGTTAAAGTTGCATTTGAGTTAAAGAAAAGACACTGGAAATACCAAAGAGATGCAAAGATAGACTTTATCAGCTCAAATGATTTTTCACTCTATGACAACATGTTAGATACGGCTTTTATGTTAGGTGCTATCCCTAAGAGATTTTGCGAATTAAAAGGCGAAGAACTTTATTTTGCAATGGCTAGAGGCACAAAGAGTAGTGTGGCTATGGAGATGACAAAGTGGTTTAACACAAACTACCACTATATAGTTCCTGAACTCTCAAGCGATGATGAGTACAAACTTGATGCTTCAAAAATTATAGATGAGTATAAACAAGCAAAAAAACTTGGCATCAAAACAAAGATAAATATCATAGGACCTATCACATTTTTAGGGCTTTCAAAAAGAGTAGATGCTAAAGATAGTTACGAGTTTTTAAGCAAAATCCTTCCTATATATAAAGAGCTTTTGCAAGTGATTTCAAAGCTTGATGAGAACATCACTCTGCAGATTGATGAGCCTATCTTTGCAAAAGATAACGATGTAAAAGTTCTAAGTCTTATAAAACCAACTTATGACGCACTAGCAAATGTCAGCAAAAATATAAACATAGTAGTTACAACTTACTTTGAACACTCAAATGAGGCAACTAGAGTGCTTGTAAATACTCCCATTTGGGGGATTGGTCTTGACTTTTTATATGGAGATGCTAACTTCGAGTCACTAAAGCTAATAGAGAATAGTTCAAAAAAACTTATAGCTGGAGTTGTTGATGGTAGAAATATCTGGAAAAATGACATTGTTAAAACAGATGCTTTGCTTCAAAAAATAGCACAAGAGGTATCAAAACAAAACATCATCATAAGCACTTCTTGTAGTCTTTTGCACACTCCTTTTACACTAGAGTATGAAGAAAAACTAGATGCAAAGATTAAAAATTGGCTGAGTTTTGCAAAAGAGAAACTAGATGAACTCTCTCTTATATCTAAACTGTTTTTTAGCTCTAAAGAGGGTTTAAATAAGCAAGAGTTACTTCTTTTAGATGCAAACATAAAAGCCAACGAAGATAGAAAAACTTCAACTATTATTCATGATAAAGCAGTTACTAAAAGAGTCTCAAATATAGAAAAACTTCAAAGAGATGGCGCTTATGAAGAGAGGATAAAACTCCAAAAAGAGCTTTTAGGTTATAAAGATTTAGCCATAACTACTATTGGTTCATTTCCGCAAACTACAGAGTTAAGAGAAGCAAGAGGTAAGTTTAAAAATTCTGCCATCACAAAAGAGACTTATGAGAGCGTTATGAAAGCCTACATAGATGAGTGTATAACTTTTCAAGAAGAGTGTGGCATCGAGGTTTTAGTTCATGGCGAGCCTGAGAGAAACGACATGGTTGAGTATTTTGGTGAGCAATTAAAAGGTTATGGTTTTTCTCAAAACGGCTGGGTTCAAAGTTACGGTAGCAGGTGTGTAAAACCGCCTTTTATCTATGGCGATATTAGCAGGCCTAAACCTATGACTGTTGATTGGATAACTTATGCTCAAAGTAAAACAAACAAGATAATGAAAGGGATGCTAACTGGTCCTGTCACAATCTTAAACTGGTCATTTGTTAGAGATGATAAGCCAAGAGATGAAGTCTCAAAGCAGATTGCAGTTGCACTTAGCGATAAGATAGATGACTTGCAAAAAGCTGGCATAAAAATCATACAAGTTGATGAAGCAGCTTTTAAAGAGGGTTATCCACTAAGAGAGAAAAAGATAAAAATCTATGAAGAGTGGGCAGTGCGAGACTTTAAAATAGCGGTAAGTTCAGCAAAAAAAGAGACACAAATCCACACTCACATGTGTTATAGTGAGTTTAACGATATTATAAAAACCATAGAAGCTATGGATGCAGATGTTATCTCCATAGAGACTGCAAGAAGTGGGAATGAGCTGCTAAAGATTTTTAAAGAGTATGGTTATAAGCAAGAAGTTGGTCCTGGTGTTTATGATATTCATAGTCCAAGAATACCTAGTGTAGAAGAGATTGTAAAGCAGATAAAACTGCTTCTTGAAGTTCTACCAAAAGAGCAATTATGGATAAATCCTGATTGCGGCCTAAAAACTAGAAAATACGAAGAGGTAAAGCCAAGTCTTATAAACATGGTAAAAGCCGTTCATCTAGTAAGAGATGAGCTTAATATCTAAGCACAACACTTTCCTAGCTCCTTAGCTAGGAAAGTGTGAAATAACTGTTTGCTCTGAACAATTATTAAGTTGGATCCTGAATCAAGTTCAGGATGACGAGTGTCCCGTCATTCCGTGCTTGACACGGAATCTTATTCAAGATGACGCGTATCCCGTCATTTTGTGCTTGACACATGTCCCGTCATTTTGTGCTTGACACATGTCCCGTCATTTTGTGCTTGACACATGTCCCGTCATTCCGTGCTTGACACGGAATCTAATTTATAGATTAATCAGAGAGTTCAACTATAATTTTCTTCTGGAAGTGGAACTTTTAGGAACGCCAACTAATGGCGTTCTCCACGATAAGTCCCGCAAAAAGGCGAGGATGAAGCCTCAACTTCCGGGTTGTTTCACACTCTCAGAGCTTGGGAATTAAACCAAGGAAAACGACTACTATTTAATCCCGAAATACCAAGATGCAATAGAGAAATAAATTATCACACCACTAATATCTGCGATCGATGTGATAAGCGGAGCACTCGCTGTTGCTGGGTCTAACTTTAGTTTTGTAAACACAAATGGTAGAAGTAAGCCTATAAGACTTCCAACTAAAACCACGATAACCATAGTTGTACACACTACAAACACAACTTCAGGGGCTCTAAAACTTGCCACTAGTCCAACAGCTAATGCCATTGTACCTCCAAGAAGAAGTGCCACACCTATCTCTTTTGCTATAAGCTTGTACCAGTCAGTTAGTTTGACATCTCCAATGGCTAAAGAACGAATCATAAGCGTCGCTGATTGTGAGCCTGCATTTCCTCCACTATCTATAAGAAGTGGTAAAAAGAAAACCAAAGCTACCATCGACTCTATAAGAGTTTCAAAATTAGCAAGTGCTGCACCTGAAAAAATATTCATAAAAACAAGTGCCACAAGCCAAACTATTCGTTTTTTATAGAGATTAAACACTCTCTCTTTGAGTGGATTACTAATGGCTTCTGAAAAAGAACCAAACTTATGGAAGTCTTCGGTTGACTCTTCTTCTACGACGTCCATGATGTCATCAATAGAGACTATTCCTAAGAGAACACCATCTTTTCTCAAAACTGGAAGTGCAACTCTATCATAATCTTGAAAGGTTGCGATGGCCTTTTCTTGGTCATCCATCGCATTAAGGGCGATAAATCGGTAATCAAGAAGTTCTGAGACTTTTTGCGTAGGCAGAGCGAGTATAAGCTCTTTAATACGCAAATCATCTAAGAGTTTTCGCTTTTTATCAACAACATATATCACATTTAAAGTCTCAGAATCTCTTCCATACTTTCGTATATGAGCAAAAGCCTCTTCAACCGTGTGTTCAGGTCTTATAGCAACATACTCTGGCGTCATAAGTCGCCCAATACTATCCTCTGGATACTCAAGTAGTTTTATGGCAATCGATTGCTCTTTAGGAGAGAGTGCTTGTATGAGTTTTTGTGTTATCTCTTCTGGAAGTTCTTCAAAAAAGGCAGTTCTATCATCTGGATCCATATCATTGAGTAATATGGATAGTTTATGAGTGTTTTGACCTAATTTTTTTATAATATCATACTGTTTATCATAAGAAAGAAGAGAAAAAACCTCTTTTGTTTGCGTTCTGTTTAAAAGCCTAAAGAGGATTATATCGTTCTCATCTTTTTTACTCTCTATAAGGCTAGCAAGTTTAAATGAATCATGCTCTGCGAGTAATCGTCTGAGCTTTTTGAAGTTTTTATAGAGCAAAAGTTCACGGATTCTTGTTTTAAAATGCTTCATACATCTCCCTTAAAAAGTAATAAGTTTGGAATTTTATCCAATTTTGCGCCCTTTAGGGCTTTAATCACTTTTTTACTAAACATCTTCTTAAAAACATCTATAAAGGTTAACTACCTTTTTAAGACTTTATTTTGTTAGTAAGATTATTTATATATTTTTACTTTGTTTTAATTCTTAGTAAATTATAATATGTTATAATTTTTAAAAGGTTTGGTTATGATAAAAAATATTTTTATACTTATTTTATTACTTATTTTAACTGCATGTGATGAGAATCCTACAAAACAAAATTTTGATGGTAAAAAATTATTGGAGTCAAAATGTGCATCTTGTCATGATATAAATATGCCTCCTATCATCTCAGATGCTGAACTGGCTCCACCGATTATGGCAGTATCATTTCATGTGCATAGTTTAGTAAGTCCCATAGATGAAAGTCAGAGAACTTTAAAAGCCATAGAGTTTGTAACAGACTATATTTTCAACCCATCCTTTGAGAAATCTTTTTGTGATAAAGATAGTTTAGAGAGATATGGTTTGATGCCATCTCAAAAAGACAAACTTACAAAAGATGAAGCAAAAGCTGTAGCTTCTTATATGTTTTCTCACTATACTCAAGAAAATCTAACAAATATAGAGAAAAAACAAGCAGCCTTTGATGCACTTGCACCTGGTGAGAAGATAGCAATTAAAAACAGTTGCTTAGGATGCCACGGTATTGAGATAAAAAAAGTTGGACCATCTTTTATAAGTATAGCAAATAAATTTACGAAAAATAAAGATGAGATGATTCAAAGTATTAAAAATGGAAGTAAAGGAAAATGGTCAAAGGGTGCTGTTATGCCTGCCTTTGAAAAAATAGAGGATAAGGATTTAGAAGTACTCTCTGAGTGGATTTTAAAAACTGCTAAAAGTCATAGATAAACTTTTTCATCCCCTTAAAAACTAAGTCTTCATCTACTCTTGCATCTTTAAAGATTTTAGCAAATAAGTTTGCATCTCCACCTGTTAAGATTATCTCCATCTTATGTGACATCACTTCACAGTAGAGCGTTTTTAGGTAGCCGTAACTTATGGCATCTTGTGAGTTTTTTGGTAGCATCTGTAGGTCGATATCAAAGTTAAACTCATAAGCTAGTGCGCTAGAGATATTTTTATAACTCTCGTTCATAGCCTTTAGTCCAGGGTAGATAAACCCACCACAAAAGACTCCATCTCTTTTAACATCAACTGTTATAGCACTTCCTGCATCTATAATGATGCCATTCTCTACCGCCTCAAGAGCCATCATCCTATCCACACCCATAGTCTCATAGTACTTTGTTTTATCTATATATGTTTTTATATCTATCCAGTTTGGTAGGTTTTTTAAACTCGCATCTACATCTTTATTGACGCTGATGTAGTAAACTTTGTGCTTAACTTCACTCGCATCAAAACTCTTTACATCTTTTTTAAAACTATCATATCGAGATAAGAAATGATACGAAGTGTTGCCAATATCACATAAAAGCATTAGTAAATCTTCCAGCCTTTAGAACCCAGTGCTTCTTTTGCTTTAGAACAGAGTGGTGCATCTATAAAGAGTCCCTTATGCTTAAAATCATGCCCAAAATATATAGAAAGTTTTTCATAAATCTCTTCAAACTTATGAACATCTTTCATCAGCACCCTACTCTTTTGAGAAATTGCAAAAATAGCCCAAAAATAGCCTCTTATATCAGTAGCTTTATACATCTTTATCTTATTTCTGATGCCAAGCTCTTTTGGAGAGACCTCTTGCATCTTTTTATAAATCTTACCCTTTAATCTTAGGGCATCTACTAAGGTTTGCATATCTATGATTAGCCTTTTTTAAGTGGTATTTTAGCCAAATTTAGATTAAAAAGCTTTACAACTACTAAAATGATAAGGGGTATCACTATTGATAACAGTTTCGTATTGTCACTACAAACTTAAACATTTTCAATCTTATAACTAAGTCAATATACAAAAAAGGAATATATGTTATAATCTAAACTTAATCAATTTATAACAACAAACAAAGGAAATATGCTAATGAAAAAAACGCTTGGTGTGCTACTTATAGCACTAGCTTTAAATGCTTCTGATATTGGCATCTCAAAAGCTTTAACACTCGATGAAGCTATAGAGATCTTAAAATCAAAGAACTTAGAGATAAAGAGTGCATCTCTTGATGTGGACTCTGCAAAAATTGGGATTGATACAGCTAGTGGCAATCATTGGGGTAAACTCGATTTTGTGCAAGACTTTGCAAGATCAAATGATGCTGGAAGTGTGTTTGGATTTAAACTCACTTCAAGAGAAGCAGATTTTAATGACTTTGGATTTGATGAGTTTTTAGCTCAAATGGGTGGCTTACCAGGTAATACAAACACACTCTTAGCTACACAACCAGACAACTTAAACTATCCAGATTCTAGGAACTTTTTTCAAAGTAAACTAAAGTATGAAGTGCCTCTTTTTACAGGATTTCAGATATCTAGTTATGTTGAGATTATGGAATCTATGTCAAAGATGAAGAGCCTAGAAAAAGAGCAAGTTATAAACGAGCAAATTTACCAGTTAAGAAAGAGTTTTTATGACATGGCACTGCTAAGAAGTTCATCTAAAAACTTAAATAAAATCCTCTCAAATATAGAAACACTAGAAAATATGACAGAGGAGATGATAGCTGTAGGTTATGCAAAAAAAGTAGATCTCCTTGAAGTTCAAGCTAAAAAAGGAAATGTAGAGAGACTCCTACTTCAAATGAAGTCAAATCAAGAGCTACTCTGCCACTTTATAAGTTTTTTATTAAATGAAAAAGTAAAAGATATTACTACAACTATTTCAGATGTAGCAATGCCAGAGTTTAACGACAGCGATATTTTAAACAACAACCTAGATATTAAAAGAGCAACAACAGGCTTAGAAATTCACAAAAGTATGCTAAATGTATCAAAATCTTCTTACTATCCAATGATTGGAGCTTTTGCGGAAGTCTCAACTGCTGATGATACGTTTTTAGGAGATGCAAACGACCATAAAGCTTACACTGTTGGAGCTAGGCTTACTTGGAATATTTTTAACGGTGGAATAGATGGAGCAAAGATAGAAAAATCTCGCATTGACCAACTCAAAACTAAGACACAAGTAGAACTAGCAAAAAAAGGTATCACACTAAAAGTTGATAAAATAAGAACAGAGATAGCTTCTTATAACCTAGAGATAAGTTCGCTAAACAAAGAGCTGTTGCTTGCAAATGAGATATACAAAAACTACGAGGGTAGATATAGAGAAAAACTTGTCTCTATGAGCGATGTTATCATCAAGCAATCTGAGCAAATCCAAAAAATCTTAGAATTACAAATGGCAAAAAACAAAAGAAATGAACGTATTTTTGCATTAGAAAAATTAGCAAATGGAGAAAATAGATAATGAAAAAATTTTTAATACTAATGGCAATATCAGCATCCTTAATAGCTGAGACACTTACACTCTCAGGAAGCGTTATTTCAGATAACCAGAAGATGATTACAAGCCGTTTTATGGGTTTTGTAACTCAAGTAAATGTAAGTGAGGGAGAGAGAGTAATTAAAGATCAAATCCTCTACTCTATAGACTCAAGAGAGATAGATTCAGCCAAAAGACAAGCTGAACTAAGTCTTCAAATGTATCAAAATCAATACTCAAATATTGTGCTAAACCTAGATAGATATAAAAGATTATTAGCTCAAGATATGGTCTCAAAATATGAGGTTGAAAACCTAGAACTAGCTGCACTTAATCTTCAAGATATGGTATCAATCGCAAAAGCAAGACTTCAAGAGGTGCAAAATCAGTATAGATACCTAAATGTAAAAGCACCAAATGCAGGTGTTGTAGTCGCTAAAAATATCAAAGTTGGAGAGATGGCAATGCCTGGGATGCCAGCTATCATTCTCTCGGATTTGAGTAGTCTTAAAATCTCTGCTGAGATTGCTGAGGGAGATTTAGGTCGCATTGAACATGGTAAAAAAGTGATAGTAAAGATTCCATCTATTGGCATCAACAGCATCGGCGAAGTGACTGCCATCATACCTAGTTCAAATCCAATGACACACACTTTTAAAATCAAAGTCTCATTTAAGAGCAATAGCAAATCGGTTTATCCTGGTATGTACGCTACAGTAGAGATAGATTAGGTGCAATTATGAACAATTTAAAACCTTATAAGCCTAATGATTGGGCTGGAAAATTAGCATGCGGATTTTTAAGGAATCCTCTTACTATTGTACTTGGAATATTTTTACTCTCTATTGGTTATCTCTCACTTATGATAATGCCACGAGAAGAAAATCCTCAAATGGTTGTGAGTGGTTCTACGGTTATAGTAGCGCTCCCAGGTGCGAGTGCCGCTGAGATACAAAAAGTCATAGTTCAACCACTAGAGCGAAAGCTAAAAGAGGTAAAGGGTGTTGAGCATATCATGGGAACTGCTATGGATAATGTTGGTGTCGTAAACGCTGCATTTTTCATAGGAGAGGCAAAAGAGGACTCAAACCTAAAGATCTATGACAAGATAATGCAAAACTCAGATATCTTCCCAAAAGGGGCGATGAATCCCATCATCAAGCCTCTTGATATAGATGTTGATATTCCTGTTGTCTCAGTTGCTTTTTACTCAAACAACAAAGAGATGAGCAAGACTGAACTCTATGATAGAGTAAAAAATATCCAACACCATATAAACGGACTTAAAAATGTTGCCGTCACGGAGCTAAAGGGCGGAAATAAAACTCAGTTTAATATAGAAGTAGATCTTAATAAACTCTCAGGTTATAACCTATCTATGGGGCAGATTGTTCAAGCTGTGCAATCTCTCTCATACAGCGTTCCAGCTGTTAAAAACCGTACTGATGATAACAAAATCATTATGGTTGGTGTAAAAAATGCCATAGAAAGTGCCAAAGATATAGAAAATATCATAGTAGCTCAGTATATGGGTTCAACTATCCAACTAGGTCAGGTTGCTAGGGTTGAGAAGTCTTATGACATTCAAAACTTCAAATCTGTTCAAATTAGCGTTAGAGATGAGAATGGTGAGTTTACAGCTCTTAGAGATCAAGTAACTCTAACAGTATCAAAACTTCAAGGTACAAATGCGGTCGTTATTGCAGATGCAGTAAAGAGTGAGCTTGAGACTTATAAGTCAACTCTTAAAGAAGATGGCATTAGTTATGTCATTACAAGAAATGATGGAGAAAGAGCAAATGAGGCTGTTAATGAGCTTGTATTTCATCTAATTTTATCTATCGTTATTATTGCTATATTATTAGCGCTTGTTCTTGGATGGAGAGAGTCACTTATAGTTACCTTTACAGTCCCTGCCATCTTAGCTATAACCCTTTTTGTAGCCTACTTAACAGGTCAAACCATAAACAGAATTACACTCTTTGCATTTTTGCTCTCACTTGGTCTTTTAGTAGATGCCGCAATTATCGTGATAGAAAATATTCATAGACACTACTATGACAAAGAATCAGCCCATTGTGATGCAGACAACCTCATAGTTCGTGCAACTGATGAGATAGGGCCACCTACAAATATTGCTACTCTTGCCATCATTATGACTATGGTTCCTATGGCTTTTGTTGGACAGATGATGGGTCAGTTTATGAAGCCAATCCCTGCAAATGTTCCAGTAGCACTTATAGCATCTCTATTTGTTGCGTACATCTTTACACCTTACTTAGCTGTTAGGATGCTAAAGCGACCAGATTTTTCTAAAGAAGGGAGTAATTAATGTTTAAAAAGTTTGAAAATGCAGTAAGAAAAGGCATAGAGAGTTCAGCTAAAAGAAGACTTATACTCTTAGCAACTTTGATAGCTTTTATACTCTCAATCCTTATGATAGCGCCTTCAAAAATGGTTTTAGCAAAGATGCTTCCAGGCAAAAATAACGACACTTTCAACATCTACACAACCCTAGCAAATGGAAGCTCTGTAGAGCAGACTAAGCGTGTAACTGATTGTGTAGTTGAACAACTCCAAAGGGAGGATGAAGTCCTTGATATAGAGGTGTTTTTAGGCATGGGAGCGCCTCTTGATTTTGCTGGACTTATCAAAGGTTCGCACTTTAAAAACAGCGAACACGAAGCTGAAATAGTCTTAAACCTTACAAAAAAACACGACAGAAGCGAGCCATCATATATGATGGTACAACGCATCCGCCCTCTCATTATAAAAAACTGTGCATCTATCTATGAAGGTACTGTTGTCTCTTTTGTAGAACCTCCAGCTGGTCCTCCTGTCTTAGCAGCTGTTGTTGCTGAAATCTATGGTAGTGATGCCGATGGAATAAGAGAGCTTTCAAACAGAGTTAGTGAGGTCTTTAAAAAGACTGATGGCTTAGTAGATGTAGATGTTATGCAAGATGATATTTATGACAAGTTTGAGATTCAGGTAAACAGTACAAAAGTAGCTCGCTCAGGAGTTAGTGTAAAACAGCTAAATGACATCATATACTTAGCTTTTGAGGGGATGGAGATTAGTGTTAAAAACTCTGATATTTACAATGATCAGATTCCAATCTATCTCTCATTAAGCAGAGAATCAAAAAGATTTTCATCAAAAGATTTAAACTCTGTAAAAGCCAAGCTTGCATCTTTAAAACTTATGAATGCTCAAGGCATGATGATTCCCATCACTGAGTTAGTTAGCATATATCCTAAAAAGTCAAATCCGCTTATCATGAGTAAAAACTTGCATCAAATGACAAATGTTGTAGCTGAGACAGACATGGTTTCACAAGTCTATCCTCTTATGCAAGCAAGAGACACTATTATTGATACTTTTAGTGATAAGTATTTGATTGAGAAGATTGGTCTTTTTAACTTAGAGTTAACAGATAAAGAGAGTAAAAAGGTCTATAAACTTATGTGGGATGGAGAGATGGAAGTAACACTTGATACTTTTGTAGAGCTTGGGGCTGCTTTTATAGCTGCACTTATTTTGATATTTCTACTTATGGTCATCTACTATAAAAGTTATACGCTAAGTGGCATCATTCTCTTAGGTTCGTTTTTATCCATCATCGGAGTCATTGTCGGTCACTGGATTATGGATATCTTTACAACAGATACTTTTTTCCTAACGGCGACTTCACTTATTGGTTTTATCGCTCTCATCGGTATAAGCTCAAGAAACTCTCTACTTCTTATAGACTTTACAAAGTCTCTTATGAATGAAAAAGCGATGACAAAAGCAGATGCTATAGCACACGCTGCAGCCACTCGTGCAAAGCCTATCTTTCTAACAGCAGCTGCTATCATCCTAGCATCTACTCTTTTAGCTGGAGATGCTGTCTTTGGAGGGCTAGGAGTTGCCCTTATCTTTGGAACAATAGCAGCAGTTGTAGCCTCACTCATAGTAGTTCCAGTTCTTCTCTACAACGCAGACCTAGAGAGACACTTCAACTTAGATAAACAACACATAGACTCTCAAGCTTAAAGCTTGAGGGTTTGATTAGTTAGTCTTCTCTTATACTCACTTAAAATTATGCTTAGTATTTTTTATTAGCTACTATAAACTCTTAAGTATCATTCACTATATTTTAGAGCAGAGATAGCATCATAAGCTACATCCATCATCTTATCTATCTCTTCATTTGTGATGATATATGGTGGCATAAAATAGACTACATGTCCGAGTGGTCGCAGTAAGACTCCATGTTCTAACGCGTAAGTATAAACTCTCAACCCTACTCTATCTTCACTCTTATAACCTTTTAAGTCGATGGCACATATCATTCCAGTTTGTCTAATAGATGCTACATTTTCTAACTCACTAAATCTTTGGAGTTTCTCGCCCATATACTTAGCAGTTTTTTTATTTTGCGCTATAACATCATCTTTTTCAAAGATATCAAGAGTAGCATTTGCAGCTGCACATGCAAGTGCATTTCCTGTATATGAGTGAGAGTGTAAAAATGCCTTGTGTTCATTGTAATCACAGTAAAATTTAGCATATATTTCATCTGTTGTTAGAACTACGGAGAGAGGAAGATAACCACCAGTTAGCCCTTTTGAGAGAACCATAAAATCAGGACAAATCCCAGCACTCTCACATGCAAAAAGCTCTCCAGTTCGCCCAAAACCAACCATAACTTCATCTGCGATTAAGTGTACATCATATTTTGAGCAAATCTCACGGACTAAAACTAAAAACTCTTTATCATACATATGCATATATCCAGCACCCTGAACAAGTGGTTCTAGTATGATGGCACTTATCTCGTGTGACCTCTCTTTACATAACTGCTCAAATATTTGAGCAGCCTCTTTTGCAGCTAAGGTGCTCGCATCTATAGGAACTGGAGTCTGCAAGGTTTTTAGTAAAAGCGGCTCATAAGTCTGTTTGTAAAGTTCCACATCGCCAACACTCAAAGCTCCAATAGTCTCTCCATGATAAGAGTTTGTGAGTGAGACAAAGATATCTTTGCCAATTTTTCCATCATTTTTATGAGCATGATAACTCATCTTTAGAGCCACTTCTATAGCACTTGAACCATTATCTGAGTAAAAACACTTACTTAGCCCATCTGGCGTAAGTTTTACAAGCCTTTCTGAGAGACGTACTACTTGCTCATGTGTAAAACCAGCTAAGATAACATGTTCTAGGCTAGCTAACTGCTCTTTTATCTTTTCATTTATATAGGCATTTGTGTGCCCAAAGATATTTACCCACCAACTACTAATAGCATCTATAAAAATATTTTCCTCAAAATCTTCAAGATAGACTCCATAGGCTCTTTTTATAGGAATAAGTGGTAGTTTCTCATGATCTTTCATCTGTGTACAAGGATGCCACAAAACTTTTAAGTCTCTTTTTTTTAGTTCTTCATTTTTCATCTATTTACAAACCTTTTCATTTAAAAAACCCACTATAACATAATCAAAAAAACACTCTTAAAACATTTTTAAATATTAGGGATAAACAAGTTAAAGTATCCTTTTATCAAGGTTTAATGCGAATTTACCTAGAATTACAAAAATATCGCACGATAAGGTAAAAATAATATGATTACATGGATGCAAAGACATAAAAAATATCTCATAATAACTATCTGGATTTCAACTATAGCTTTTGTTGGAGCAGGTTTTGTTGGCTGGGGACAATACTCTTATGGAGACAAGGCTGGGGCTGCTGCAAAGGTTGGAGACGTTGAAATAACCATAGGCGAACTTCAAAAAACTTATTCAAACCTATATGCTCAATACAATGAGATGTTTCAAGGTAACTTTGATGAAGAAAAAGCAAAAAGTTTTGGACTGCAATCACAAGCACTAAAACAACTCATGGACCAAGCATTAGTTCTAAATCTTGGAATCTATTATGATTTAGATGTAAGTGATGACGAAGTTTTAGAGAGACTTAAAACTAAAGAGTTTTTCTTTAGAGATGGTGTATTTGACAAAGAGATCTATAAGCAAGTTTTATCAAGAAACAATATGACCACAAAAGAGTATGAAGCAGATATAAAAAAAGAGCTTTTAATCCAAAAAACTTTAAATTTATTACCAGTTGATGCAAGCCAAAATGAGCTTAATATTATAGAAGATATATTAAATATAGCGGATAGAATAGAGTATAAAATCGTAAGTGATGAGAGTATTCAAGTAGATACTTCTGATGAAGCTCTTATGCCATATTGGGAGAAAAACAAACAAAATTTTATGAGTGAAGTTATGTATGAAGTTAAGTTTATACAACAAGCAAGAATATCTGGAAAATATGAAGATAAAGAGATAGAAGATTACTATAACGACAATAAACTTCAACTCAAAGACTCTGATGGCAAGATACTTCCACTTGAGGGTGCAGGAGCTTCGGTTATAGCAAAGCTAGATGCAAAGGCTACTAAAGATGCAGCTCTTAGAGCTTACATAGAGTACAAAAAAGGAAATCTAGCTCCTGATGTAGAGGTAACAACTACTATCATTTCAGCTTCAAATAATCCTTACAACGAGGAAGTATTAGAGACTATTTCAAAAACGTCTCCAACTTCTCCTTTGCTAAAACCTATCTTAGTGGGAGATGAGTACTTTACATTTGAGCTACTAAAGACTATTCCATCTAGTGTAAAGAGCTATGAAGATGCAAAAGAAGATATCTTACCAGAGTATGTACAAGCGCAAAAAAGTAGTAAGCTTTTAGAATTAGCTAAAAATTCTCTTGAAACATTTAAAGGTGACACTACAGACTTTATAACAAATCAAGATGCAAGCAAGATTGCAAATCTTGAAGAAGCAGAGGCTAATGAATTTTTAAATGCTCTTTTTGCAACTCAGCACAAAAGAGGTTTTATACCTTTAAATGGTGGAAAAATTGTTCTCTATAACATCTTGGAACAAAAACTGCTTGACAATACAAATAACAATTTTAACAATCCAATCGTTAAAATTAAAGGTAACTTGTTTAATGAAGGTTTAGTAAAAACCCTCCAAAGCAAGTACAAATCAGAGATATTTATTCAAGGACTCTAAGTTGAGCAGAACTGTTTTAGCCATAGATATTGGTTCCACTAAGATATGTGCTATCATTGCTGAGATTGCCGATGATGATTCAGTATCCATAACGGGTGCTGGCATATCAAAAGCACAAGGTTTAAAGAGAGGAAGCATAACAAATATAGAGTTAGCTTCTAAATCTATAAAAACTGCAATTAATGATGCAAAAAGAGTATCTGGTAGTGATGTAAAAACCGCTATAGTCTCTATATCTGGTGCATATACTAAAAGTCTAAACTCAAACGGTATTGTAAATATTCAAAACAAAGAAGTAAGTTTTAAAGAGATTGAGAGAGTTATGAACACCTCTGTTTATAACGCTAATATTCCAAACGAGTATGAGATACTACACGCTCTTCCTTTTAACTTTAAAGTTGATGATCAAGATTTTATAGAAGATCCACTTGGTATGAACGCTTCAAGACTAGAAGTTGAAGCTCACATCATAACTACTCAAAAGTCAAATCTAAACAACCTTAAAAAGGCTGTTCGTGGAGCTGGTGTAGAAGTAGAAAATGTAGTCTTAAATGGTTATGCATCTTCCATAGCTACACTAAATCCTGATGAAAAAGAGCTTGGAGTTGCAGTTATTGATATGGGTGGAAACACAAGTAATATCACTATTCACTCTGGAAACTCCATCAGATATAATGATTTTTTAGGAGTTGGTTCAAACCATGTTACAAGCGACTTGTCTATGGCACTCCATACTCCACTAAATATTGCTGATAGTGTAAAACTAAATTATGGTTCGCTTCTAGAGCCAGCCCATGAACTTATAGAGCTTCCTATCATAGGAGATGAAAACACTACTCACGAAGTATCCCTTGAAGTAGTTCACAATGTTATCTTTGCTAGAGTGGAAGAGACACTTATGATATTAGCTCAGTTTATTGAGAACAGTGGTCTTAAAGACCAACTTGGAGCTGGCATAGTTTTAACTGGTGGTTTTTCAAAAATGGAGGGCATCAGAGAGCTAGCAGTGGCTACATTTGGTTCAGTTCCTGTTCGTTTAGCTCGTCCTATTGAGATGGATGGACTTTTTGACAACTTAAGAAGTGCAGAGTTTTCAAGTGCTATTGGTTTAGTTATGTATAGTGCAAAATACTATACTCCTTATGAGATAGATGTAAACAAGAGAGTTCGACACTCAAACGAAACACCTGTTTCACAAAGTAAAGTAAACTTCTCTTCTGAGAGTGAGATTCCTATCGCGCCCTCAACTGAAGAGGAGCAAGAACAAAAAATGGTCTCTTTAGGATCAAAAAAAGATAAGAAGAGTGATGAAGCTGGAGTTTTTAGCAAATTTTGGAACTGGGCAACCCAGCTATTTTAAGGAGTAAGATTATGGAACCGTATGTAATTGAAGAAGCAAACAACCTAAGTGGGGCAAGAATAATAGCAGTAGGCGTAGGTGGCGGTGGTGGTAACATGATCGGCCATATGATCAAAGAGGGTGTCTGTGGCATCGAAATGATTATGATAAACACTGATGCTCAAGTGTTATATGAAGCTGAGAGTGCATCTAAAATCCAGATAGGGACTAAGCTTACTAAAGGCCTTGGTGCTGGTATGAAGCCAGATATAGGCAAAGACTCAGCGTTAGAGAGTTACGATGAGATTAGGGCAGCTCTTGATGGTGCTGACATTATCTTTATCTCTGCAGGTCTTGGTGGTGGAACTGGGACTGGCGCTGCTCCTGTTATTGCCCAAATAGCAAAAGAGGTTGGCGCTTTAACTATCTCTATAGTTACAAAACCTTTCTCTTTTGAGGGTAAAAAACGTCTTAAACTAGCCGAAGCTGGACTTGAAGAGCTCAAGCGTGAGAGTGACTCTATAGTAGTTATCCCAAATGACAAACTGCTCTCCATAATAGACAGAAGACTTGGACTAAAAGAGAGCTTTAAAATAGTTGATAGCGTTTTAGCTCAAGCTGTAAGTGGAACTTCAGGTGTAATCCTTGCAAGTGGAGAAAATGACATAAACCTAGACTTTGCAGATTTAAGAACTGTAATGAGTCACAAAGGTATGGCACTTATGGGTGTTGGTGAGTATGAAGGCGAAAATGCTGCTTATGAGGCTATCAAAGCTGCGATTGAGTCACCTCTACTTGACAACATGACTATAAATGGTGCTATGGGTGTTTTAGTTCACTTTAAGATGCATCCAGACTTTCCACTTATGGAAATTTCAGATGCTATGAATGTTGTACATGAGAGTGCACACGAAGATGCAGAGGTTATCTTTGGTACATCTACAGATGCAAGTATTGAGCCAAACTATATCAAAATAACCATAATTGCAACAGGTTTTGAAAAAGATTTAAAATCAGGTTCTAACAATGAAGACTTTGTAAGTGAAGCTCCACAAGCAAAAATAAAACTCCGCCCAAAACTAGTAGTTGGTGGAGAGTATGATGAAAATTACTTAGATATTCCATCATATATGAGACAACAACAAGATTAAAAATCTTTGTTGTCTGACTTAATTTTATAATTTCAACTAAAAGGATAATAATGCACAAAATAATTTTTATGGTAATTTTTTCTACATTACTATTTTCATCTGAGATACAAACAAGACCTGGTGTGCTCCCAGAAAAAGAGATGCAGGCTCAAAATGTAATTATCGCAGAGATGGTAGTAAAAGAGACTTCTAAATCACTCCCTCAAGTTGTAGATAAATATACAACCCTTGCATCTGTAAAAAACCAAGGTGCTACACTTATATATACTTTTGAGATAAATACTGGCTCAAAAAGTGATGAGGCTGTAAGAAAAGAAGATAGAACTAGAATGAAAGAAGCTGTAACTATGGGTGTTTGTAAAACAACTTATAAATTTTTACAAGCTGGTATTGATACTTCATATGTTTACATAAGTGAAAAATCAAAAGCTAAACTTTTTGAGTTTAATATCTCACTAGAAGATTGCCCTGTTATTTTAGAGTAGGATTCAAGAGTTGACTATCAGAGAGATTTTGGAATCCTTAGAATTTTTTAGCTCTCTTGATATTCATGAGATTGAACTTCTATCTTCTTTTTGCTCTCTTAGCTCCTATGCAAATGAGTATCTGCTTCATTATGAAAATGAGCATAGTCAAAATTTAGAGTTTCTTATAAATGGTCTAGCAAAATCTTACAAGATAGATAAACATAAAAATGAGATTTTTCTTTACTATATATATAAGGGATCACTACTCTCAGAGATAGAGACTTTTAAAAGTCCAACTCTTGATTTTTTCTCAAATATCTCCATAGTAGAGGAATCATTAGTCTTAAACATCGACTACGAACTCTTTAAATCAAACTTTTTAGATAAAAATAAACTCTGCCTAGAGCTCTCTTGTGAGGTTAATGCAAGATCTAAAAAACTTCAATCTTTAATAAACCGTGAATTTATTTATGACTCAGTCCAAAAAGTTTCTATGATGCTTTATGGCGACTTGGAGATGTTTAACAAACTAAAAAGACATGATATATCTTTGATACTTCACATTCAACCAGCAACTCTATCACGTGTCTTAAATAGACTTAAGAGAAATAATATTATTGATATAATACATGGTCAAATCAAGGTGCTAGATATAAATGCACTAAAGGAAGTAGCAAATGACTAAGATAAAAATAGTTGGCATACTTATTTTTACACTCTCCATTACCTTAGCGCTTCTCTCTAGCCATATATCAAAGCAAAACAGTTCTAACAATAATTTACTTGATATCTTAAACTCTCAAAAGGCTTTTACTCAAGATATCGCAAAAAATATTTTCTTTCTCTATAAAAATAGAAATAGTTCAACAAAAGAGTTAGACAAATCTATAAAAGAGTTTGTAGAAAATATAAAAAACAGACAAGCTTTAATAGAACAAAACAGCTTCACAAACATCGTTGAAAAAAACAAACAAATCTCTATACTATGGAATAAATTTTATTTGCTTGTGCAAAATTTTAGAGATAGATCCAAAGTAACTTCAGCCTATACAAATATTTTGCTAGAAAAAATAGTAAATGATATATATCATACCAATATAAAACTTGTTATGGAATTTGATGCTCTTATCAAAATGCATAACGCTGAGTATGAAAAAGATCTCCATAATTCTAAAACTCTCCAGTACACTCTTTTTACACTTCTTGTAATGCTTCTTCTATATCTTTTTACTCAGTTAAAAGGTCTAATCCTCTTTATGCAAAAATTTTTATCTACTTCAAAAAAAATAATTACCAATTCAAGTATCAAAGAGCTAGAGCCTATAAAAATAAAAGATGAAAATAAAGAGATACTACTAGCTAGCAACAACTTCAACTTTCTTGTAGAAAAAATAAATATCTCTATAGAAAACTCTAGTCGCTCGATTGAGCATTCTTTTAGCTCTTTATATCAAGTAGAGAGTAATATAGAAGACCTCTTAGAACTTATCTACACCATGCAAGAATCCCTTCCAATAGATAAAGAGCTAACTAAAAAAGAAGATGCCCTTATAGACTCCCTCGAAGAGCTAACAACCTCCGCTAAAAAGCTAGAAAATCTAAAATCAGACTTAGATTCTCTTATTTCTTCTTCTATTCTTAAACAATAATTAATTTTCAAAGTTATTAGTATAATTTGACCTTAGTCAAATTATGTGTCTTAAAAATATAATAGTATTGCAAATCATTTGGGTATATTCTGTATATTCAAAGGAATTTTAAGGAGAAGAAAAATGACTAAGCATTTCAACAAGCTTACTTCAGTTCTTTTAGGTACGACACTAGTTGCATCGATCGCATCGGCAGCAACAGGTGGAGAACTACAAGAAGTAATGAAGAAAAGAGGCTTAACTGAACAAGATATAATTCGTGCTGCTAAGACATACCTACCATCTGGTGGTAGAGATGAATTCGTAGTATTTAGCTCGGCTGGACAAGCTGGACAGATTATTGTTTATGGTGTTCCTTCAATGAAAATCTTGAAGTACATCGGTGTATTTACACCTGAACCTTGGCAAGGTTATGGCTTTGACGAAGAATCTAAAAAGGTCCTAAGACAAGGTAATATCCGTGGAAGAGAGATCAACTGGGGAGATACTCATCACCCTGCTCTATCTGAAGTAGATGGTAAATATGATGGTAAGTGGTTAGCAATCAACGATAAAGCTACTCCTCGTATAGCTATCATCTCTTTAGCTGACTTTGAGACTCAACAAATAGTTGTAAACCCTGTTTTTAAATCTGCTCACGGTGGAGCTTTCTTTACACAAAATTCAGAGTACATCATAGAGGCTGCTCAATATGCTGCTCCACTAGATAACAACTACGCTCCAATCGAAGAGTACAAAGAGACATACCGTGGTGGTGTGACTATGTGGAAATTTGATTCTAAAATCGGTCGTATTATAGAGAAAGACTCTTTTACTATAGAGATGCCTCCATATATGCAAGATTTAAGTGACGCTGGTAAAGGTGTTTCTCATGGTTGGGGTTTTACTAACTCATTTAACTCGGAGATGTACACAGGTGGAATCGAAATTGGTATGCCACCAAACGAAGCTGGTATGTCAAGAAATGACACTGACTTCCTACATGTTTATAACTGGGAAGTGCTACAAAAAGTTGCACAAGATAAGAAAAACGTAAAAGTTGTAAATGGTCATAGAGTTATTCCTATGGATGTTGCAGTTAAGCATGATGCACTGTTCTTAATTCCAGAGCCAAAATCACCACACGGTGTTGACGTCTCTCCTGATGGTGAATATATTACTGTTTGTGGTAAACTAGATACTCACGCTTCTGTTTATAAATGGAGCAAGATCAAAAAACTTATCAAAGATAAAAAATACATTGGTAAAGATCCATATGGTATTCCTATCTTAGATATGAAAGAGTCTCTACACGGTCAAGCTGAGTTAGGTCTTGGGCCATTACATAACCAGTATTCAAACGTAGATGGTGAGATTTATACTTCACTATATGTTGATTCACAAGTTGTTAAGTGGAACTATAAAACTCTTAAAGTTTTAGACAAAGTAAACGTTCACTATAACGTTGGTCACCTTTGTGGAATGGAAGGTAAATCTGCTGATCCTCAAGGAAAATATATCATTTCACTAAACAAACTAGTAATTGATAGATATCAGCCTGTTGGACCATTACACCCACAAAGTCACCAGTTAATTGACATTAGTGGTAAGAAAATGGATCTTTTATATGACATGCCTATTCCATTAGGTGAGCCTCACCAAGCTGTTGCTATTCGTGCTTCAAAGCTTCACCCACACGTTAGATACCCAATGGGAACAAACGTAAGAACTGGCGAGATTCATGAAGGTAAAACTTTAGCAGGTCAAGAAAGAATCGAGAGAAAAGGTAACAAAGTTACTGTATACGCTACGGTTGTTCGTTCACATATTAACCCTGAGAGAATCACAGTTAATAAAGGTGATGAAGTAACTATGTACTTAACAAACCTTGAGAGAGCTCAAGATGAGACTCACGCGTTTACAGTTAGTCAACATGATGTTCACGTTTCACTAGAGCCTGGTAAAACAGGAAGTGTTAAGTTTACTGCTGACTTAGAAGGAGTTTTCCCATACTATTGTACAGAATTTTGTTCAGCTCTTCACTTAGAGATGATGGGTTACTTGATGGTTAAAGATCCGAATAAAAAATATACTTCGGCTCAAAAACTAAAAATGCAAACAATGTCAAGTGATCAACTCATTGCTGAGTACAAAAAAACTGTTGCAGTAAATGATGCTACAGATGCTGTTATTCAGTCAGTTGTAAAGTTCTTAAAAGACAACAAATTTGACAAACATAAAGTGGTAGCTGATCTTGTAACTGATGCATTTGATCAATATAACCAAATCCCTGCTCAGAAAAAACAAGCTGACGAGGCTTTCAAAAAAGGTGATTATGAAAAAGCTATCCTTTTTGAAAATATGATTTGGCAACTAATGGTTAAAACTGCTGACGTTGGGATTCGTGCAAAAGATTCACTAGTAAGAGAAATCGCTACTAAACAAACTCCGTCTGCTACTAGAGGTGAAAAAGCTTTCGCTGAAGGTGGTTGTAACGGATGTCACGTTATTGGTAAAGTATCATCAGGTCCAGACTTAACTGGTGTACTACAAAGACATGAAAATGCTGAGAAATGGGTAAGTGATTTTATCCTACATCCAGAAAAAATGTATGAAGAGCCATATGTTAAGAGCATGATTGATTATTTCAAACTAAGAATGCCTAACCAAAACATGAGCAAAGAAGAGACAAAAGACATTATAGAATACCTAAAATGGGTTGATGATAATGCTAACTTATTCTAAGACTTTGGATTAAGTTATACCCGCTATAAGATAGAGGAGTTATCTCCTCTATCTCCTATTTTAACACCACAAAAATCATTGCAATACTTAAAACAAAGCCTTGGAGTTTCTGCTTTAAAAATGAAATTTGTCACTTTTTAGGAAAAAATGCCCATATCATAAATTCCTTTAAATTTTCTTGACTTATATCAAAGTATTGATTATAATTTTGTTGTTTTTGTTATAGCTTATATGTATAATAAAATTCATAAATTGTTATATTTGTTCATATTATTGACTTATGTCTATGATAAGTTAAAATATTTTTAGCTATAATAAAAATCATATAATTATAGATTTTCAAAGTCTAGAATTATTTTCACTCTTAAGGATAACACATGCATACAAGTTTAAAAAAGGCAAGAATCTTTGCTCTTTTGGCTTTACTTATTTTAACTGTCTCGTTTACATTTCCGATGATAGCTTTTAATGGAGTTTTAACACAGATTGAC
Organism: Sulfurimonas sp.; assembly: GCA_028684815.1. GTDB lineage: Bacteria > Campylobacterota > Campylobacteria > Campylobacterales > Sulfurimonadaceae > Sulfurimonas. The sequence goes on along the minus strand of JAQUFE010000006.1, from coordinate 2,737 downwards.
AACCACAAGGGAGATGAGATATCTTCTTTTAGTGCCAAAGTATGGAATCTATATAATCAAGGTAGATACAAAAGTATCTCAACTCCTAAAGAAGCTCATAATGATTTAGAAAAAATGATAACAGCTTCATCAGAAATCGGAGTAGCGTCACTTCCAATTTGGGCAGTTTCACTAGAAGCTCCAAACTATCCAAAAGAAGCATTCCCTCAGGGAATTCCTGTATTTTTTCATTTTGATGGGTTTAGCGGAGAAGTTCATGAAATGAACACAATTAACCACTATGTTGGAATGGACCCTATGTGGGTTGGTGGTGTATTTGAGAGAGAAATCGGCATCTATGCACTACTCCTGCTTTCACTTTTCATAATCTACTTTATAGCTTACAACAACAAGTATTTAAACTATGTAATGCTAGTTCCTGCATCTCTGCCGATACTGTTTGTAGCTGACTACTCTTACTGGTTATACTGGTTTGGACACAACTTACATGACTGGGGAGCCTTTAAGATCAAACCTTTTATGCCAACAGTGTTCGGAGATGGTAAAATAGCACAGTTTACTACTCACTCATATCCGACTATCGGTTTTTATATGATAGTTCTTATCGGTTTGTTTAGTCTTTTAGCTTTTTTTGCAAAACAAAAGGCACTAAAAGAGATGCAAGCGTAAATAAATTTTAGGGTTTAACATGTTTAAAATAATCTTTAGTATTTCTTTTTTTATCACTGGGCTTTTTGGAGCAAATACTCTTCAAAAAGCTATAGATGCTGCACCACATGGCTCGATAATAAAGCTTAGTGCTGGTGTTTATAAAGGAAATATAGTAATCAATAAACCTATCACTATTACAGGAATAGAAGATGGAGTAGTTATTGATGGAGAGGGTTTAGGGACTGTTATAAATATTAAAAGTTCATATGTAACTCTTAAAAATCTAAAGATAGTTGGTAGTGGTGATAGACACGACAATATAGATTCGGCTATTACAGTAGTTGAATCAAAGCATTGTGAAATTAGCAACTGTGTTATAGAAGACTGTCTATTTGGTATAGATTTGCAGATGGTAAACAACTCTATCATATCTAACAACACCATCACTTCAAAAGATTTAGAACTAGGAGTTCGTGGAGATGGGCTCAGACTTTGGTACTCAAATGACAACATCGTTAAGAAGAACTCTCTTATAAAATCAAGAGATATGGTTATTTGGTACTCTCATGGAAATGAGATTGTAGAAAATTATGGTGAGTATTGTAGATACTCTCTGCATTTTATGTATGCTGGTAAAAATTTAGTAAAAGACAATAATTATAAATTTAACAGTGTTGGTATATTTTTCATGTATTCAAAAGATACGATAGCTATAGGGAATAGTGTACAAAGCTCTTTAGGAGCAACTGGTATGGGCATCGGGTTAAAGATGTTTCAAACTTTACACTAGAGGACAATAGCATCATATATTGTGCACAAGGGCTTTATATAGATAGATCTCCATTTGAGCCAGGTACTAAAAATTGGATTACAGCAAACAAAATTCTATATAACTCCGAGGCTATACATTTTCACTCTCTTAGTGAAGATAATGTCATAAAAGATAACGTCATTATGGGAAATATAGAAGATGTAGTAAATGATAGCAGAGGAAGTAAAACATATGCAAATGAGATAGTAGGAAACTATTGGGATAACTATGTAGGATTTGACAGAGATGGCGATAACATTGGAGATACTCCACATAAAGTCTATCAATATGCAGATCAGATGTGGATTTATAATCCAGATGTCAAGTTTTTTTATGGTTCGCCAGTTATCTCTTTGCTAAACTTTTTAGCAAAATTAGCACCATTTACTAAACCACTCTTTTTATTTGAAGATGATAAACCCAAAGTTAGGATTAAAGGATAGAGATGCAAAAAGTACAAACAGATAGAAGAGAGTTTATGAAGTATTCCACTTTAGGAATATTAGGACTTGCTCTTGGTGGGGGGATGATATTTAGTCCATACACTTTAAGAGCAGAAAATAGACTAAGACCTCCCGGAGCTGTAGATGAGAAGAAGTTTTTAGCTCTTTGCATCAAGTGTGGGCAGTGTCTTCAAGTCTGTCCATACCATTCCATAAAACTAACAGATATAGCTCATGGTCATGGAGTTGGGACACCTTATATAGATGCAAACGAGAGAGGTTGTTGGGCTTGTAGCGCTGTTCCTTGTGTTTTAGCCTGCCCAACCGGGGCGCTAGACCACAGCTGTGAAAAACCAGAAGATATACACATGGGTATAGCAGTACTAGAGCATCCAGACACTTGTCTAGCTATGAAAAACATTCCAGTTCCTGCTGGGTATGCTGATAGAATGAGTAAGTTTAATAGTTCAGTTACAAATTTACATGATCTTGAAGTTGAGCTTTTAGAGAAGTTTTCGCAGTTTGAGGGCAAACAATGTACGCTTTGTGCAGATATGTGCCCAATCCCACACCCACTAAGTGCCATCGCTATGGTACCAGATGCAGGTGGTGGGAATCGTCCTGAGATTTATGATGGTTGTATTGGTTGTGGGGCTTGTCAAGAAGTTTGTCCTACGTCAATTCCATCTATTGTGATTAAGCCGCGAGTTACTTATGAAGAGTATTACGCTAGTAAAAAATAGGAGAGAGTTATGAGGATATCTAGGATTAAAATTTTTGCATCTGCTTTAGTGCTTGCGTTAGCATTTAGTGCTTGTAGTGATAGTTCAGA
>JAQUFE010000075.1 GCA_028684815.1 Sulfurimonas sp. | reverse complement strand
TGCTTACATCAAGTTTTTTGATATCACCATTATCTTCTATGTTTCCTTGGGCTACTATTAAAAACTCTTGTGTTTTTAGGGCTATATCATCAAGTTTTATATTGTTATTAGCAAGAGACAAATCCAGCTGTAGTTGAGAAATCTTTGTCTCTTGTTTTTTATCAATATAGTAATGAGAGAAGATTGATTTTGACATATTGATAATATTCAAACTAAGCATATCATCAATATTTCTCAGTTTTTTGTCAATATCTATACCACTAATAGTCGCATCTCTTAGAACTATCTCAGTATTTGCTTTTTTCTCTTTTATCTTATAGTTTGCCACTCCCTCTATAATCCCACTCTCTAAGGGAGACTCTTTATCAAAAAGGTATGCTACTTTTTTGGCTTCAATCTGGTCAATATCTACTAAGATATCACTTCTATCAAGAGAGACGCTTAATTTTCCGCCAAAACTCTCTGTTTTAATACGCAGTATATCACTGTGAGATGCCTCTATATGAAGCGCTCCATAGAGAGAGCTACTAAACGCTGCCTTATAAAGAGAGAGTTCATGGATATCTACCTCAAAATTGCTTTTAATCTGCTCATCTTCAAAAGAAAATGACTCAACTATAATCTTGTCCCCTTTATGAATTAAGGAGGCTTTTGAATTATATGGGGCGATTAAAGAGATGTTTGCATCTATCTTTAGAGGTAGTATATTTGTTTTATGGTGTAGATTTATTTTATCTCTTATACTTAGCCTGTTATCTTTGTAAGATCCGCTTAAATCAAAAGATATATAGTCACTTATGTTTTGTAGATGCATATTTCGTCTTAACTCTTTAGAGCGGATACTTAAAGCTATGTTTTTAAAATCTCCACTGGCTAAAAAGTCTATTTTACCAAAAGCAAAATCGGGCTTACTAAAGGCTTTAGAGAGCTTTTGCATATCAAGGTTTTTAGTATAAAACTCAAATCTCTCAGCTCTTAATGTAAGGTTACTTTTTGCTCCAAAACTAGAACTACTTGCATCTAAGTTAAACTCTTTTTTATAAGATGCTGTACCTTTTATTTGCAGCTCTTCTTTGCCTAGTTTTGAGGAGAGCTTAAACTTCGAGTTTAACTCTTTTGTATCTGTTATAAAAAAACCATCAGCATAAGCTTTAACACTTAGTCCACTAAGCTTCGCATCTGAGTTAAGAGAGAAGATAAACTTGTTAAAATCTCCCTTTGCAGCTAAGTTTATAACTCCAGATGCAGGTGACTTTAGCTCTAAAAACTCAAAAAATTCTTCTATATCTAGTTCTTTTACGCTTATGCTTATCTCTTTGTTATTTATCTCAAAGCGACTTTTTGATTTAAAATCACTACTTGAGGCGACTATGTGGAGTCTATCTTTGTAAGAAAGATTTCCATAAAAGTCAAAAGATTTTTTTAAAAAAGTAGCATCTAGAGTGTAGATAAAGCTAAGTTTTTTATCTGAAACTTCTAAGGAGGGGATGTTGAGTTTTACATTTTTTAACTCTTTTTCAAAACCCAAGATTTTAGCTGAGGATAAAAATAGACTACTCTTTTTGCTCTTAATATCTAACTCGCCTTTTATATCTACAACTCCACTTACGATATCTTTGTAGTTTATGAAAGTTAAGAGTTTTTCTAGATGCAAGGCTTTGGCATCTAAGCTAAGTTTTTCATCTTTAAAAAGAAGAGTTAAATCTCCTCCAAACTCTTTAAAAGAGATAGAAAGTTCACTCTTTTTTAAGTCAAACAAAAGTTTTTCAAGATGCACTCTTCTTCCTTGCATAGTAAGAGAGCATCTGCTCCTTAGCATCTCTTCCTCAAGTTCGCCCTTTGCATCTAACTCTAAGATGCCAAGCGCTGAATTCTCTAGGGTGCTCTTTAGTGTGAACTCTTTGTTTTGTTTGATGAGTTTAAAGTCAACAACTCCATCAAACTCAAAGTCTAGTAAATTTTGATTTTTAAATTTTTCTATATTTAGAGTCTTGGCTTCTACTCCAATAAACCAGCCATCACTTAGCTCTTTTAGTTCTACAAGAACATCTGCATCGTAAAGAGTAGCGCTTGCATCTACTATAAGTTTTTCATCATAAGTGATGTTAGCATCTGATTTAATCTCTCCTCTTAGATTATGATACTTTTTAAAGGCTTCTATATCTCCGCTAAATCTTGCCTCTATTTTTAGAGGAAAGAGTGTTGTAAGCCTTGCATCTATCTTGTTTTTTGGGTTTTGGATATAAGCTTCAATGGTAAAATCCGTAAAATTTAACGAGTTTACTTTTACTTTTTGCTCAAGTAGATTTGAAGTGTAGTTTTCTATCATAAAGCCAACTACAGGCTTAAAAAAAGTGATGAAAGATATAAGCAAAATAGTAAAAATAGCGATAGAAATATACTTAAATATCTTCATAAACACACTAAAACCCTCCACGCATAAATAAGTTTTTATCATAGTATCTTCTAGATTAATTCATCTTGTGATTGTAAAGTTTTAATTCATACTCTTTTAGTATAATCATAAAAATATTCATAGGAGAAACCATGGAAGCTATCTATCCATACGCACATATAATACATCTCATACTCGCTATTATGTTTATAGGTTACGTTTTTACTGACTTAGCTGTGATTTCAGCACTTAAGAGCAAGTTTTCAAAAGAGGATGAGCAGAAGATAAATCAAGAACTAGGAAAAAGAAGTTTTAAGATTTTTCCTCTAACGCTTCTGTTTTTAATCCTCACAGGTGGCATCATGATGTCAAAGTATATAAATTCAAGTGCAGGTATGTTTGAGACAGATTTACAAAAAATCTTGATGTTTAAAATAGGGTTAGCGCTTATTATAGCTCTTGGAGTTCTATCAAACCTCTATAAAAAATTTACAAAGAAGAAAAAGAGTGCGTTTATGGAGTTTCACTTTCATAAGCTCGTCATTGTCTTAGGACTTCTTATAGTAATCTCTGCGAAGTGGATGTTTTTAGCTTAAGCACTTCGCTAAATCATCTAAAGTTAGGGAATTTGCTATTAGAGATAATCTTCTAGCAAGTCCTTCTCTTTTCTTCTTTACCCCACAGTTTTGTCTCTTTAGTCATAGAGTTTGATATATAAGCCATTTGAGTTACAAGACAAACTAAACATAATTTGATAAAATAATACAAATATAAAAAAGCTTAGAGAAGCGAGCAATTTTTCTCAACTCTACCATGGAGATAAAGATGATAAAAAAAGTGATTGCAGTAGCCCTTTAGCTATAAAATAGAAGGAAATCAGTGAAGAAAATTATACTAATTGGCATCTTGGCTTCGCAATATCTTTTTGGACTTGTCTCAATCGTTCCAGTGGAAATTGGTAAGCAGCCTGGGATAACAGGAAGCTTTGAAGTAGGGCTTGAGACAAAAAGAGGAAGCACAGATAAAGATAAGTACAAGGCTTCTAGTAGAATTACTTATGATAACAATGAAAGCTATGTAACATGGGCTGAACTCTCTGGTGAGTATGGAAGATCAAATCATGTAACAGATACAAGCGAGGTGTTTTCACACCTTAGATATGTTCACTCACTCACTAATGATGAGAACTTAAGGTATGAGCTCTTTGTGCAACTTGAAAACGATAAATTTAAAGAGATACGCAGAAAGATGTTGGGTGGCGGAGGATTGAGATATAGAGTGTTAAACTTTTATGAGAGAGGACAAGGTTATTTTGGCTTTGGTGGATTTTTTGAGAACGTAAAATATACTGACCCAGAGATAGATCCCTCTGAAAATAATGTAAGATTAAATTCATATTTTGCCTACACCTTTCCTATCACCGATATGTCAACAATTTCATATGTTTTATATTATCAGCCAAAGATAGATGATTTTTCAGATAATATATTGTCAAATGAACTTGAGTTAAAGCTAAATATAGTAAAAACACTATTTTTAAAATTTAATGTCTCAATGATTCAAGATAGTAATCCAGCAGTTGATGTAAAGAAGTATGAATTTATTCAAACCACAACATTTCTTTATAAATTTTGACTCTAAAGGTATAAAAGCTGTTTTAGTGGATTATTGTTAAGTCTGTGTTGTAATACAAATATTTTTGTGGATGGTTATAAGTGGCTCCGGATGCTGGGTTCGAACCAGCGACCAAGTGATTAACAGTCACCTACTCTACCGCTGAGCTAATCCGGAATGTATGAAGCGTTTAAAATAAGTAAATAGTTTTACCATTACAACCAAAATCGATGTGCTTCAGCACCGATAAGGATAAATCAAACAATAAAAAGTGGCTCCGGATGCTGGGTTCGAACCAGCGACCAAGTGATTAACAGTCACCTACTCTACCGCTGAGCTAATCCGGATTGATATTGAGCCGAAATTATACTTTACGAAGGTACAAAAGTCAAGCTTTTTGGCTTATTTTTCTCTTTTTCTTTTTGCATTTACTTCAGGGAGCAGAAATTCTAAATTTCCAACTCTTTTTTTAATGATTTTTTGCTCAATTATGAGAGTTTCTAGTATTTGTTTACTCTCCTCATCAAATAAAATATTTATATCATCCATAGTAAGAGGTCTTTTATCTAGTGTGTTTAGTATCTCTTCTTCGCTGTACTTTGCATGGTTTGGCTCTGCGTGGATTCTAGATGCGATGTGAATTGGTAGTTCGCTATCAAAGAGCAGAGCAGCCTCATGAAGCTCTTTATAACTAATCCCAGCAACATTGTAAGCTGGAGGTCTATCAATCGTTCCTAAGTCTATTCTTGTGGCTTTTATACCTAGTAGGGCTAGGTTTAGTTTTGCTATCTCTTCTTTAGTATCATTTAACCCATGAACAAAGAGTATCTCAATAAAGAGCTTGCCTTTGTAAACTCTACTAAACTCTTGTACTTTTTTTACAACCTCATCTACTTTTATATCTTTATGCGGTCTATCTATCTTGTTAAAGATATCATCGCTGATGGCATCTAGGGAGAGTTTAACTTGGTCTAGTTTTAAAAGAGCACTAAAAACTCTCTTATCTACTAGCATCGCACTATTTGTAAGTATAAGAGTTTGTGTATTGTTTTTTATCTGATTTATGGCATCTATGAGTTCATCTAAATGCGGATAAAGTGTTGGCTCGCCATTTGCAGTTATGGTTATAACATCAATCTTCTCATCAAGATGCTCTTTTAACTCACTAATGATTTGTTCAACACTAACAACGCTCTTTTGAGCATCTACGGTTACAGCAGGAGCTAACTCGCAGTATAGACAGTCGAAGTTACATTGTTTTAGGGCAGGGGAGAGGTCTATACCCAAAGAAGAACCAAATCTTCTTGAGTTTATAGGACCAAAAATAGTTTTCATTTTTCTTACTTTTTACTAACTCTTTGACACTCTTTTATAAAGTGTTTAGCGTGCTCTACTGGAACATCTGGGAGTATTCCATGACCTAGGTTAAAGATATGTCTCTCTCCTTGCATTGTCTCTTGAATCTCTTCAACAGCTTCTGTAATCGCCTCTTTTGAGTACAAGCGA
>JAQUFE010000005.1 GCA_028684815.1 Sulfurimonas sp. | reverse complement strand
GTTAAATTTCCCACTTAAAATCCTTTTTTTGGTGTACATATTATATATGAAACTATACATCTTTTTTTAGGTTTTGCAGTTGTGAAATGAGGGACATTTGTTTGAAAAAATATGATAAATAAATAGTTGTTTTGAATCTCTATGGATTAAAAGATTTAAAGGATATTTTCACTTATCTTTTGATGCTATGCGCAAGGTAAAATTTAGTGGCAAAAAGAGAAGCCACTTGTGATTTTTGAATGATAAAATAGATGCTATTTTAAGATATCATGGAGCTTATAACCATCTTGCATGGTTTTATTTACTTGGCTCCACTCATCTTTTTCAATGCTATGCTTTAGCATCTTTAGCTCACCTTCAAAAAGTTCTATGGCTTCAAGAAGATTTGTTTTGTTTTGTCTAAAAATATCTTCCCACATATTGGGCGAACTCTTTGCTAGGCGACTCATGGAGCGAAAACCACCAGCTGCGAGGGCTAGGATATTATTTTTTTTCTCTTGCTTCATAACTGTGTTTGCTAAAGAGTAGGAGATAGCGTGGGGCATATGGGAGATAAAAGCAGCATGACGGTCATGCTCATTCGCTCTCATAAAGTACTTTTTCATGCTCAGCGCTTTGAAGATTTTTTTACTAACTTCTCTTTGGATTTCTCCGCTATCTTCTAAGTCACATAAAACTACAACTTGGTCCTCATATAGCCCTTCGATGGCTGCAGTTGGGCCGTAGTACTCTGTTCCTGTCATTGGATGTGCAGCTATAAAGTTTTGCCTGATGGATTTTGGAGTAGATGCAATTATCTTTGACTTTGTACTTCCAAGATCTATGATTGTGGTATGGCTAGAGACATTTTGTAGTTTTTCTAAGGCTGAGATTATTCCATCAACTGGTATGGCTAGAAAGATTACATCATATTTATAAACCTCTTCAAACTTCACTATCTCGCTAACAAGTCCAAGCTCAAGGGCTAATCTCTGATGCTCTTCATTATGGTCACTTCCAACAATCTTACTGATAAAATCCAATTTTTTTAGGCTCAGTGCTAAAGAGCCGCCCATAAGTCCAAGTCCTACTATTGCTATGTTCATATTAATATTCTTTATTTTTTGTGAAATTATACAAGAGTTTTTTATTTTTAGGCTGATTTTTTAGTAAAAAACCTCTCTTTAAAAAAGTTTTGGCATAATTAATGTTAATTATAAAAGAGGATAAAAAGATGTTTGATAAGGTAAGTTTAAAAGATATTAAAACAATAGCAAAAGTTGCAGGCGATGAGATTATGATGCTATATCAAAGAGATTTTGAAATAGAATATAAAGAAGATAACTCACCACTCACAGAAGCTGACATCAAAGCAAATGAGATTATTTGTAACTCGCTCTTTAGCCTATATCCAAATATCCCAATCCTCTCTGAAGAAAATAGCATGATAGAGTATAAAGTTAGAAAAAAATGGGACTACTACTGGTGTATCGACCCAATAGATGGAACAAAAGAGTTTATCAAGAAAAATGGAGAGTTCACAGTAAATATAGCCCTGATACATAAAGATACACCAGTTTTAGGCGTTGTTTATGCTCCTGCGCTAGATTTGATGTATGGAGCTAAAAAAGGCGAGGGCGCATACTTAAACGATAAAAGACTACCTATATATATAAATGAAAATACAAAAGAAAAGCTTGTAGTCTTAACATCAAAATCGCACCTCTCATCTGATACTCAAAGTTATATAAACTCTCTTGATACAAAAGAGATAGAGCAGATCTCAAAAGGAAGTTCCCTAAAGCTTTGTATGGTTGCAGATGGAAGCGCTGATATCTATCCAAGACTTGCTCCAACTATGGAATGGGATACGGCGGCGGCTGATGCGATTGTAAGAGAGGCTGGCAAGATGAGTTATGACTTTAAAACAAATAAGCCTATGAGGTACAACAAACAAGATCTTTTAAATCCTTGGTTTGTTATAAAGTAGGTAAATGGTGAAATTTTTGGGTTATGTAACTTAAGATTAACCATATAAAAGGTAAAATCAGCACTTATTTTATATCTTTGGAACATTAATGAGAATATTTTTAGCGACTTTGCTAACCCTACTTACGATTAATCTATCTGCTATGACTATAAAGTCTATTGATTATGTTGGAATGGTGCACATTTCAAAACCTGTTGCTCTTAGAATGCTTGAGTTTGATATTGGAGATAATATTGATATAGATGCTATAGATGAATCTATAAAAAAGTACTTTAAACAGGGTTACTTTGATGATATCTGGGCTGAATTTGATGATGGTAAGCTCACCTTCCATTTTAAAGAAAAAGCGATCATATCAAAAGTTGAACTAAAGGGCTGGAAAGAGAGTGATAAAGATATCTTAGATACAGTCGTTCAAATTAAAAAAGGCTCACTCTATGATAAAAAGAGACTACAAGCTGCAAAAAAAAGAATCCAAGAAGCGATAGCGCAAAGTGGAAAGATAGATAGTGTAATTGAGGTAGAAGAAGAGCTACTTGACAATGGAAGTATAAAGATAACTTTCATTGTAAATGAAGGCGAAAAAATAGTCATTCAAAAGATAGACTATAGTGGTGTCTTAGGACTTGATAGTGACCTTTTTAATGATGTTATAGCAAACAAAGAGAAACAATTTATGGGTTGGTTTTGGGGGAGAAATGATGGAGAGATGAAACTTTTAGACCTCTCTTACGATCCACTTAGAATCCGCGACTTATATATGCAGTATGGATACTTAGATTCAAAAGTTGACGAACCATTTACTAGAGTAAACTTTGATCACTACACAGCTGATATGAGTTACCAGATAGAAGAGGGCGAAGTCTACAGCATTAGTGGCATCTCTATAAACCAAGTTGAACATGTCATAGAAGAAGAGAAGATAAGAGAGATTATAAGCTTAGAAAAAGGTAAACCTTTTAATATAAAAACCTTTCGTGATGATGCAGAGAAGATTAAGACACTCATTGCGGATTTAAGTTACGCTTTTGTTCAAGTTGTTCCAGATTTAAAAAAGAACAAAGATGACCATACAGTTGAGGTTGTTTTTAAAATCACACCTGGTAATAAAGTAAAAATCAGAAATGTTGTTATCTCAGGAAACAACAGAACCCTAGATAGAATTATCAGAAGAGAGTTGTATTTAGGACCTGGAGATATGTACTCTTTAACTGACTTAAAAGATTCTAGAAACTCACTTGGTAGAATGGGCTTTTTTGATGGAAACACTATAGAAGAAAAAAGAGTGGATAACTCTACTATGGATCTTGTTGTTAAGGTTAAAGAAGCTCCAACTGGAAATATCCAGCTAGGTGGTGGATATGGAAGCTATGGTGGACTCTTAGTTACTGTTGCGGTAAATGATAGAAATATTTGGGGTTCTGGAATAGATATGGGAGTTCAGGCTGAGAAGTCTGAGAGAACTCAAAACTACTCTTTTAATATATCGAATCCAAGACTCAATGATAGTGACTTTAGTGGTAACTTCTCTATATTTAAGTCATTTTACGAATACAACGACTATAGTGTTGATTCTTATGGTTTAAGCCTTGGAATAGGGCATAGATTTACTAGATATATTAGTGGATACTTAGGTTATAGCTTTTCTGAGAATAGTTACAGTGATGTAAATACAGATACTACGCTACTAGATCCGAGATACTTTGAGAGCTATTCTAAGAGTTCAGTTCTAGTAAATATAAAATTTGACAATACAGACGATTACTACCTCCCAAGAGAGGGATATACTATAAGTCAAGGTTTTGAAAAGTCTGGAGTTGGTGGTGATGCAGATTTCTTTAAAAGTAGAACAAACTTTGAAAAATTTACTGGTTTAGAGGACTATGTAGGTTTTGATGCCATCTTTAGATATAAAGCTAGATTTTACTATGTAGAAGATACAGGCTACTTACCAATTGCAGATAAGTTTTATATGGGAGGTATGGGCAGTGTTAGAGGATACGAATCTTACTCAATCTCCCCAACTGAGACAAGAACCGATGGCAGTATAGCTAGGGTAGGTGCGAAACAGACTTTTTCAAACAATATTGAAGTGAGCTTTCCATTAGTACCAAAAGCAAAAATGAGACTTGTTACTTACTTAGACTGGGGTTTTATAGGCGATAGCTCTTTGGATGAATATTCTCGAGGTGGCTACGGGATAGGACTTGAGTGGTTTTCCCCAGTTGGGCCTATCCAGCTGATGTTCTCTAAACCTTTAGCGCAAGAGCAAGGGGACAAAACTACGGCGTTTGAATTTAGTATGGGGCAGAGATTCTAGTAAGACGCAAGAAGCTTGCTCAACCCTTTTTTTGTAAGAGGGTGAATGCTCGAAAGTGAGAAAATGCAAGAAAGAGCTGCTCTGCTATAAAAAGGAAGCTTCTTATGAAGCTTCTCTTAAAAGATTAAAATATAACTTTTAAATTCTCTATAGTGTCGAGTCTACTAAAAGACTCTTTACATAAGCGGAGTGATTCATCTGAGTTGATACTTAATACTCCATCTTCAAAAACGAAATCATATTTTACATCTCTCGGTCTATGTGCTACAAGAGATACACTCAAAGAGAGTATAAAACTAAGAGCATTTAGAGTGTTTTTCTCTGGCAGAAGTTCTTTATATTTTTGTATATGAGAAGACGCAGGAAGCTTCTTTTTAGCATATTTGCAAAGCGTAGATATTAGAGTTATCTGCTTGTGAGTAAAGCCATACTCTAAAGCACTTTGCAGTATGTAGTAACTATGTTTATTTTTAGAGTAGAAGTGAATAGAGTTACCACAAGGGTAGAGTTTAGCAGCTATACTAAGGTCTCTACGGTAACTCTCATCGATGCCAAGATGCTTATGCGTAAGGTCAAAGATTCTCTTTGCAAGGTAGTTTAAATGGTTAGCTATAGGTTTTTCGCTGATATGTGAGTCTAAGATAAATCTAGTTGAGATGCTATAGTGTTCTGGAAATCTATCTTTAGAATTTCTAAGTAAGTCTGCAAGAAATGCACCCTCTCTTACTCCAACACCACTTGTTATAACATCTTTAATAGAGAGCTTTTTTAAGACCCTTTGAAGTATCAAAGCACCAGGTTTTATCACATCAAATCTATCTGATTTAATGCCTAGCTTTTTAAGTTCGTATTCTTCTGCTTCTATAACCAACGAAAGATAGTCATACAGTTCATTAGCACTATAACTAAAAGCATGAAGCTTATTTAGTGGGTATTTTTTTCTTATTAAAATTGCACTCGATAATGCCCTAAAAGTTCCACCAATACCAACTAAAGTAGAAGCATTGAAGTTATCTAAAACACTTAGTTTTTCATCTATGTATTTGATAGCCTCATTTTTTTTCTTATAATCACAAAATAGCTCTTTTATTCTTACAGTTCCTAAATCTAATGAGATTGTACTTGAGACATCTTTGTCGTTTATTATTGCAAACTCAGTTGAACCACCACCAATATCAATAGTTAGTGAATCTTTTTGGATAGGAAGAAGATTTGCACAGGCGATAGCCCCAAGATATGCTTCTTTTTGACCATCTATAATTTTTATATTTAGTTTTAATTCTTTTTTAGCTCTTTGTAAAAGCTCTTTTTTATTTGGGGCATCTCTTAGAGCTGAAGTGGCTATGCAGAGAGTTTTTCTGGCTTTGTAAGATGCTATGATGCTTAGGAAATCTCTTAACGTATCTAAGGTTCTATCCATAGCTTCAAGGGAGAGGTTACCATCGTTTTGATAGGCATTTTGAGAGAGTCTAACTTTACTTTTAGACTCATTTAGCAGATGAAAAGCAAAACGAGAAGTTTTTTCATAAATAACTAACCTAACTGAGTTAGAACCAATATCAATGACCGCTACTCGTTTTGACATAAAGTAGGCTTTACTCTTCGTCTTGTAGGTTTTTGTACTTAAATTGTAACTCAGCTATTGTTTCTATATTGTCTTTATCTAAGACTATACAATCAACAGGACATACAGATATACAAGCTGGCTCATCATATACACCAACACACTCTATGCATCTATCTGGATCTATAAAGTAGATAGGATCACCTTCTTCTATAGCCATAGTAGGACACTCTTCACGGCACGCATCACACGCAATACATTCATCATTTATTAGTAGGGCCATTAAAAAACCTTATATTTTATAGTAATCTTTTATATAAATAATTATCTATATATTAGTGTCCGATTTATATCAGATTAAAGCTTTATCTTCTTTTAAACTATCTGGCATTAGGAAGTAAACATGACAACTTTGAGTTTATTGCTAAAGAGGAGACAGTTCCATCCACTCCATCTGTCCTATTTTTGACACTTATCTTTGCACCTAGTGCATCTGCCGCACTTTTTGCCAAAAATAGACCAAGTCCTACTCCAGATTTATTCCCTTGTCTCTTAAATGGAGCAAAAATATCAACACTCTCATCAATCCCACAGCCCTCATCTATAACTTCTATAAGTAGTCCATTTCCACTTTGAGAGCTTCTAAGAGTTACAGATTTGTCTTTTGGGGTAAACTTTAGTGCATTTTGTAAAAAATTTTGTACAATTTGGTTTAGAAGTGAAGCCTGCATTATAGCCATAAAAGCATTTGGTTCTAAGTGCATCTTAAGTTTTTTACCTTCACTATTTGCTAATAGATTGAAGTCATTTGCCTTTTCGCGCAAGAGAGCTATGACATCAACTTCTACAGGCTTTTCAAGTTGAGCACCCTCTTGACGACCTATATTTAAAATATTTGAGACTATATTGTTCATATCATCAATAGTTTTATTTGTCACATTTAGGGCATCTATATACTCTTCTGGAGTTCTTTTTTTTAGAAGTGTAACTTGATTTTTAAGCTTGATAACAGCTAGTGGAGTTTTTAGCTCATGAGCAGTCCCAATAAAGAGCTCTTTTTGATACTTCACAAAGTTTTGTATTCTAGAGATAAGATGATTTATGGTGCTTCCTAGTTGTTCAAACTCTTGGGGTAGCTCTTTGACTATGATGGGGCGCATAAGGTGTTCGTTCATATTTGAAAGTCTTGAGCTGATAGTTTGTATAGGTGAGATAAGCATCTTAGATAGTGCTATCGCATAGATAACTACAAGGATAAAGCCTACTATATTTATAATAAAAATATAACGTAAAATCTTACTAAGAAGCGTTTTTGTAGATGTTATTTTTTTTGTGATTCTTAGATAGCTAAGTTCATCAAAATTAAAAGGATAAATTAGAGTTAGATAGGTTTGGTTATTTTTCGTACTTTCATATAGGTCTATATCCTGGTTTATTTTTTTTATGTGTATGACTTCTACTTCGATGCCAAGGAGCACATCTTGTGTTTCAGAATCTACATTAAAAAGAGATTGGTTGTTTGCTATGTTTTTAGCGTACTGTTGCAGCTCTTCGTGCTTTTCATCATAGATAGAGTTTTCAATATAGAGGTATAAAAAGGAAGAGAAAATAAATATGAGAGACATAGATGCAAAGATTAATTGGATGAAAAAGTTTATACGAATACTTCTTTTTGAGAACATTGATAAGCCTAATATTAAATGTGTAAAATTATATCTAAAAAGAAATTTTGGAAGTTGAAGAAAAGGTTTTAGAGGTTTGTAGGGACAGAGCGTCCCTGATACAATAATGAGCAAAGCTCATTATTGTGTTTAAAATTAATGAATCTCTTTTGGAAAACAGAAGCGATAACCACGACGGCGAACAGTCTCTATAGTAGTGATACCTAGAGGTTTATCCATCTTTTGTCTAATTTGATTAATTGCAACTTCAATAACGTTTGGAGTGACAAGTTCAGGCTCTTCCCAGATAGCATCTAGGAGTTGCTCTTTTGAGACTATTTGATCACGGTGACGAGCAAGATGAGTTAGAACTTCAAAAGGTTTACCTTTTAGTTCTATATCTATCTCTTTATAAGTTATTTTTTCCTCTTCAGGATTTATTATAAGATCTTCTATTTCTATAATATTGCTTCCACCAAAACGAAGGCGAGCCTCTATACGAGCTATAAGAACATCAAAGTCAAAAGGTTTTCTGATGTAGTCATCAGCACCACTTCTTAATGCTTCTATCTCGCTTTCATTGTCATCTCTTGCAGATAAAACTACTACAACAGTCTTTGGAGTGTTTGTTTTTATATCGCCGATGATATCAACAGAGTTACCATCTGGTAGCATCCAGTCCATTAAAACTAAATCATAATTACGAATATCAAGATAGTACTCTCCATCTTTAAGAGTCTCTACTACATCGCTTTGGTAACCAAATTCTTTTAGTCCCTCGGCTAGCATCTTGTTTAGTGTAACTTCGTCTTCTATAATAAGAATTCGCATCAATTTTTTCCTATAAGTGAATATTTTGGCGAAATGATAGCATAATTTTAGCTAACTTTAAAGTATTTTTCAATTATCTTTAATAATTCTTTAACTTACAATTAAGATTGGGGAATATAATGTTTGCTTACACTAACTTTTACATCCCTTAAAATCGAGGGTTTGGTGATTTTGATGAAGATATTATTTATGGTAGAGAATTCTTTAGTTAAGTTTAAATTTATAGCTCCAAGAGCATCTTCTATGAGTAGAAATTCACTTTTTATCATAAGATTTTTCACTATATCTACTATTTCGGCGTAGTTAATAAAGCCATTTTCATAGTTATACTCTACTAAAATATTTACAATAACATCTTGGGGTGAGACTCTCTCAAAATCTAAAATTCCAATAATGCACTGGAATTTCAGATCTTCTATATGGATAGTCACTAAACCACTCTTGTTTCTTGACCTTGAAAAAGGCGAATAATATTTGGAATATGTTTATAAAAAAGTATAAATACTATAAAAACAACAGGAGCGTGTGCCATCTCAGGATGAATGATAAAGCTTGCAACTAAAAGTGATGCAACTGCAGTTAGTGAAGAGATGGAGGAGATGCGAATAGTTTTAGCACCAATCGCCCAAACTATAAGAGCTATGATAGTCTCTAGTGGAAGCATAAATGCCATTACACCCAAGCCAGTTGCAATTCCTTTTCCACCTTCGAGACCTAAGTATGGACTAAAACAGTGCCCAATTACAGCTAGTAAAGCGATAGCCCAAAGTGTAGCCTCGCTTAGTCCCATAAAGTAGGCAATAGCTAAAACTATTATACCTTTTAGGGCATCTAATGCTAAAGTAGCAGCTCCTAGCTTTTTTGCCAAAACTGGATCTTTGGCTTTTACAACTCTTAAAACATTTGTAGCCCCGATACTTCTACTACCACTACTCTTAACATCAACCCCAGCAAACTTTTTAGCTAAAAGTAGACCAAAAGGGATACCACCAACTAGATAAGCAGCTATAAAAAACTGTACATTTGTATTTAGTAAAAATTCCATAAAAACCTCAAATATTAATTGCGACATTTTACTTTAGTTATAGTTATAAGTTTATAAAATTCGATATAATCTTGAAATTAAAAATTAGGGGAAGTTTGTTGAAGTTTACAAATGAAGAATTAAAACAAAAAATTATTGAATTAAAAAAGAAATTAGACGTGACTGTTGTTGCACATTTTTACCAAAGAGATGAAGTTTTTGAGATGGCAGATATCACAGGGGATTCTCTAGAGCTTGCTATAAAAACAAGAGATGATGATGCTGAGTTTGTTGTCTTTAGTGGTGTTGGTTTTATGGGGCAAAGTGTAAAAATCCTCTCTCCGCACAAAAGAGTGGTTATGCCAAAAGCTGCTTGTTGCGCTATGGCTAGGATGATTGACTCCATGTACTATGATGATTCAGTTAAGTTTTTACAAGACCACGGGATAAAAAAAGAAGACACTATGCCCATCACCTATATAAATTCAAACGCTGATGTAAAAGCAAAAGTAGGTGAGATGGGCGGTATGGTTTGTACAAGTTCAAATGCTAAGACAATTATCACAACAGCTATGGCTGAGGGTAAAAAAATCCTCTTTGTCCCAGATAGATGCTTAGGTCAAAACATCGCAAATCAGATGGGGCTAAAATCTTGCGTTATAGGAGATGGCAAAGACCCAAAAGATGCAGATATTATCTGCTATAACGGTTTTTGCTCAGTACATCAACTCTTTACTGTAGAAGATATTGAGTTTTACCGTAAGAAATATCCAGGCATCTTAATAGCGGTGCATCCTGAATGTGACCCATCTATCTGTAATGCAGCAGATTTTGTAGGTTCGACCTCCCAACTTATAAGGTATATAAAAGAGTTGCCACTAGAGCAAAAAGTAGCAGTTGGAACAGAGTTTAACCTTGTTAACCGCCTAAGAAAGAAAAATACTTATGTTCTCTCATCTACAAAACCAGAGTGTCCAACTATGAATGAGACAACCTTAGAAGATGTATATTTAACGCTAAAGTCCATAGATGATGGTGAACCTTTAAATGAGATAGAGATAGATCCAAAAGTTCAAAAATGGGCAAAGGTAGCGCTCGAGAGAATGTTGGCACTATGATAAAAGAGTTCGTTTTAGCAGCGCTAAGAGAAGATATAGGTCGCGGAGACTTGTATGCAATGGTAGAGGCAAGTGTAGATGCAAAGGCTAAAATCATAGCCAAGAGTGATGGAGTTGTAGCTGGTGAGCTCTACTTAAATGCACTAAGTGAGATTAAAAACTTTGAGATTGTTTGGCATAAAGGTGACTCACAAAGTTTTGTCTGTGGTGACACTATAGCCACACTAAGTGGAGATTCACACACAATACTAAGCATTGAGAGAACATTTCTTAACATGCTCTTACACGCAAGTTCAATAGCCACACTTACAAAAAAATACGCAGACATAGTAAAGCCTTACGGCGTAAAACTGCTTGATACTAGAAAGACTAGACCGCATCTAAGAGTTTTTGAGAAGTACGCCACAAGAATTGGTGGAGCGGTAAATCACCGCATGGGCTTAGATGACTCACTTATGATAAAAGACACTCACCTAAAAACTATCAAAAACCTAAAAGACTACATCGCAAAAGCAAGAAAAAAAATCCCCTTTACTGCAAATATAGAAGTTGAAGCTGAGACTTATGAGATGGCAAAAGAAGCTATGGAGAGTGGTGCAGATATCGTTATGTGTGACAATATGTCACCTGATAAAGTAGCTAGAGTAGTAGCATTTAGAGATGAGAAGTTTTCTCATATCTTACTAGAAGCTAGTGGAAATATCTCACTTGAAACTATAGAGTCTTATGCTAAGAGTGGAGTTGATGCCATAAGTAGTGGAGCGCTAATCCATCAAGCTAATTGGATAGATTTGTCCATGAAGATTGATTAAGAATTTTAGAAAAATCTTATTTAGGTTTTTGTATGTTCTTCTAGGAGAGTTAAATGGCTGATGATGCACAAATAACAGAAGATTTCTGTCATCTAAACAAAAAAGGAACAAGTCCC
This sequence comes from Sulfurimonas sp., assembly GCA_028684815.1. Taxonomy (GTDB): domain Bacteria; phylum Campylobacterota; class Campylobacteria; order Campylobacterales; family Sulfurimonadaceae; genus Sulfurimonas. The sequence goes on along the minus strand of JAQUFE010000005.1, from coordinate 66,839 downwards.
TTTTTTTACGCTAAGCGCTATGCTACTAAAGAAAAACCTATTTTAGGTTTTTATATGTTCTTCTAGGAGAGTTAAATGGCTGATGATGCAGAAAAAACAGAAGAACCTACCTCCAAAAAGATAGAGGATGCCAGAAAAGAAGGGAACGTTCCGAAATCTCAAGATGCTTCAGGGGTTGTAACTCTTTTTATAGCTATCTTAGCCTTTTTGATGCTTTTTCCATATATGGCAGCACATGTTTTAAGCCTTTTTAAATACTATTTTTCACTTATTGGAACTCCACTAGATAGACTCTTTATGCTAGATATTGCTATAGTGACAATAAAAGAGTTCCTTTTAATCATTATGCCAGTTGCTATTTCCGTAGCTATTGCTGGGGTTGTGGCGGCATTGGCTCAGTTTGGTTTTTTATTTACTCTTAAAGCTATTGAGCCAAAGTTTAGTAAGTTAGATCCTATTAAGGGGATGAAAAATCTCATATCTTTAAAAAAACTTATAGAGGGTGTAAAAGTCACTTTTAAATCTTTTACAACTTTGGGCATCGGTTTTGTATTTTTCTTTTACTTTATATTAGAACTTCCAACTGTAGCACTTTTTGGATTAGGTGATCAACTCTCGTGGCTTAGAGATAAGGCTATCATTCTCGCCTTTGTTATGCTCTTTATCATTTTTATTTTTGCAATTATAGATATTATTATTGTAAGAAAACAATACTTTGATGGACTAAAGATGAGTAAACAAGAGATTAAAGATGAGATGAAAAATATGGATGGAGATCCATTAGTAAAGGGTAAAATTCGCCAAATTCAGATGGAAGCAGCAAGAAAAAGGATGATGGCAGAGGTTCCAAATGCTGATGTTGTTATCACAAACCCGACTCACTACGCTGTAGCACTAAAATATGAAGAGTCCAAAAGAGCACCTTTTGTAGTTGCTAAGGGTATGGACAATATCGCTCAACAAATCAAAAAAATAGCTAGAGAAAATGGTGTCCATGTATATCAAAACCCTCCATTAGCAAGAGCTTTGTATAAAGATGTAGAGATAGATAAGCAGATACCAGAAGAGCTTTTTGCAGCAGTAGCTGAAGTTCTAGCCTTTGTTTATAAGATGAATAAGAAATAGTGTACAATCACAAATGTGCAATATGGTAAATATTTTTCAAAGAATAAAAAAAGCAAAAAAAATTATGTTAGTAACTGATGTAAAAAATCTAGCTCTCTCTAGTGCTGTGTACACTTACATACTTATGCAACATAAGAGTGTAAGCCTTGTTTGTGAGGATGAGAATCTAGATGCAAGATTCTCTTTTTTACCTTGGTTTGATAAGATAAAATCAAAAAGAGTCCTAAGTGCAGACCTTGAAATTGAGATAGATTTTAGCTCTTTAGATTTTTTTACACATTTGAAAACAGAGCCTCTTAAAATCAATAAAAAAATGGCTACAGCTCTCTATGCTGGTTTGCTTCAAGAGAGCGATGGTTTCTCAAATCCTGATGCCAATGGCATGATTTTTGCTGCGGCTAAGGAACTAATAGACGTTGGTGCTGAGTATAAACTTTGCACAAGAGGAGTGCTTCAAACGAAGTCACTTGCACTTCTTAGGCTAAAATCTTTGATGTTTAAGTCTATGATATTACAAAACAATGCGAAAACTGCAATCTTTAGCATCTGTGACGAAGATTTAAAATCAAGTGGTGCTACTATGAGAGATTGCGATGAGGTTTTAAAAGAAGCGCTGCATCTTCCTTTTGTAGAATTTGTAGTTCTACAAGATAGTAAAGATGAGATTATAAAAATAAAGGAAAAATAGTTGTCAAAAAGAAATTCTTCACTGGGTGTTAAGCTGATATTGGCTTTGATAGTCTTAGCTGGTATTTATGTCTACTCATCTTCATTGTTTGAGAGAGAGACTCCAAATATAACGATGCAAACAAATGGTTACTGGAACTTAAAAAGTTCACTAAATATTGAAATAGATGACGCAAGTGGTATAAAGTCATATAGCGTGGTAATAAAAACGAAAGATGAGCAGAGTACTCTTCATCATGAACAACTTATGGTTGCAAAAAAACAGATTCAACTAGAAGTTGAACCACCAAGAAGTGCCTATGGCATGAAAGACAGGAGCATCAAGGTAATAGTTGAGGCAAATGATGCTAGCAAATGGAATTTTTTTAAAGGTAACAAGATTGTAAAAGAGTTTGAATTAATAGTAGATAAAAAAAGACCAGAACTCTCAATAATTAGTCACTCATATAAGATAACTAAAGGCGGTTCTGCTCTAGTGATATTTAAGATTAGTGATGAGAATTTAAAAGAGTTTTACATAGAAACAAACTTTGGCAAAAAATTTATACCACAACCTTTTTATAAAGAGGGTTACTATATCTCACTGCTTGCATGGCCTGTTACAGAGCAAAGTTTTAAAGCAACTATAGTCGCACAAGACTTTGCTTCTAATGAGAGTAAATCATATGTACCACTATATATACAAGATAAAAAATATAGAGTCTCAAATATAAAGCTCAGCGATAACTTTTTAAAAGGAAAAATTGCAGAGTTAGCTGAAGAGTTTGTTGAGACTGGAGGCATCAGTGACCCAATAACTCAATTTAAGCTAATAAATGAAGATGTAAGATTTAAAAATGAGAAGTTGATACACGAGATAACCTCTAAAGTCTCGACAGAGATGATAAGTGACTTTAAGATAAATGAGATGTATCCACTTAAAAATGCGCAAGTAGTTGCTACTTTTGGTGATCATAGAAAATACTCATACAATAATGAGCATATAAGTGAGTCCTATCATTTAGGTTTAGATATGGCTAGTAACGCCCACGCAGAGATAAGACCGCAAAATGGCGGAGATGTTGTTTTTGCTGATCATAATGGCATCTATGGACAAATGCCAATTATTTCTCATGGTTTAGGACTTTACACACTTTATGGACACTGTTCTAGTGTAAAAGTAAGTGCTGGAGATAGGACAGAAGTAAAACAAAATATAGCAAATACAGGTAAAACAGGTTACGCTATGGGAGATCATCTCCATTTTGGCGTTCTAGTTCAAGGTATAGAAGTTCGCCCTGCTGAATGGATGGACAGAGAGTGGATGAAGTTAAATATACAAGATGTAATAAAAACAGCAAAAAGTGCTATAGATAAGAGCTAAAGTAGCTTTTTACTAAAGGGATTAAAATGACAAAATCACTCATCTTAAATGTCTCGCCGATAAGCGTAGCTTTAGTGAGAGGAATTGAATCTGGACTCGTTCAGATTCAAGGAGACAGAAAAATAACACTCTCGCCGATAGGCGTAGCTTCAGTGAGAGGAATTTTCTCTGGACTTGTTCAGATTCAAGGAGATAGATATAGTAAATTCTCGCCGATAAGCGTAGCTTTAGTGAGAGGAATTGAATCTGGACTCGTTCAGATTCAAGGAGACAGAAAAATAACACTCTCGCCGATAGGCGTAGCTTCAGTGAGAGGAATTTTCTCTGGACTCGTTCAGAGAAAAGGAGACAAATAATATGTACCAAACTACTATAAAAAAACCCGTTGAATTAGTTGGAATTGGATTGCACAAAGGGACACCTGTTCGCTTAAGATTAGAGCCATTAGAATCAAATAGTGGGATTATCTTTTATAGAAGTGATGTCGATGTAGCCATACCCCTTATTCCGCAGAATGTTGTAGATACTAAAATGGCCACAGTTATCGGTAAAGATGGCGTGGTAATCTCTACAATAGAGCACATGCTCTCAGCTGTTTATGCTTATGGAATTGATAATTTAAAAGTTATAGTAGATGCAGATGAGATTCCTGTTATGGATGGGAGTAGTGCTAGTTTTTGTATGCTCTTAGATGAAGCGGGCATACAAGAGTTAGACAAGCCAAAAAAAGTGATGCGAATAAAAAAAGAAGTAATAGTCCAAGATGGTGAAAAATATGTAAAGCTATCTCCCTCTCCTGATCTAAAATATGACTTTACTATTAGATTTTCTCATCCAGTTATCAACAAACAAGAGTATGTCTTAGAACTTAACAAAGAGAGCTATAAAAAAGAGATATCAAGAGCTAGAACTTTTGGCTTTTTGCATGAAGTTCAATATTTGCGTTCAAAAGGCTTGGCTCTTGGCGGAACACTTGAGAATGCAATAGTGTTGGATGACAAAAAGATTTTAAATCCAGAGGGTTTGAGATTTCCTGATGAATTTGTAAGACATAAGATTCTTGATGCTATTGGAGATATGTCTCTGATTGGGATGAATTTTGTAGGAAATTATGAAGCTATGGCTGGAAGTCATGACTTAAACCATAAGTTGACTGTAGAGCTTCTAAGTTCTGCAGAAAATTATGAAGTTATAGAGTTAGTTGGAGAAAAAACGGCTGAACTTGAGAAGGCGTATGCTTGAGAGAGGTAGATGTCGTTTTAGTAGCTCTATCTAGCCCTATACAAATTGGCATCTATGAAGATGCAAAGCTTATAGAGACTATAGAGAGCCATGAAAAGAGTTCAGAAGTTTTACCAAAGATATATCAAGATATTTTTAAAAGATTTCATGTGAAAAAACTCTTCTATGCAAATGGACCTGGTAGTTTTATGGCTATAAAAGTAGCATATATTTTTCTAAAATCACTTAGTATTTTGAAAAATATTCCACTTTTTGCTACAGATGCATTTTATTTTAATAAAAATGCACCTATAAAAGCGATTGGAAAGCTATGTTTCGTTAAAATTTCATCACAAATTACGACTCAAAAATTAGAAACAGCACCGATGATGGAGTTTTGGCTCCCAGATGTGCTTGATTATAAAGAGTTTAGCACAACAGTTACACCGATTTATGGCATCGGTGCTGTCGGATAGGAAAATAATTGATAATAAGCGTACCAGGAACAAGTGCTAACTTAGGACCAGGATTTGACTCTTTAGGTTTGGCAGTTGATCTAAGAAACAAAGTGGAGTTTCATCCATCAAAATTTTTTAGCGTTAGTATAAAAGGCGAGGGTGAAAACAACCCTAGATTAAAAGGCAACAATCTTTTTGTGAGCATATTTAATGACCATTACAACAGATTAACTCAAAAAAAACAGAATTTTAAATTTACTTTTTACAATCAGATACCAATGTCTAGAGGACTTGGAAGCTCATCTGCTGTTATAGTTAGTGCAATTGCGAGTGCACATGAGGCAGCTGGCATTAGAGTGTCAAAAAGAAGAATTTTAAATCACGCACTTTTTTATGAGGCTCATCCTGATAATATCACTCCTGCTGTTATGGGTGGATTTAATGTGGCTGCTGTGGAGAAGAACAAGGTTTTTTCGCAAAAAAAGCATCTTCCAGTCTATATTAAGGCGATAGTGACTATTCCAAATAAACCTATTAACACGGCAAAGGCTAGAACGCTTTTACCAAAATCTTATTCAAAAGAAAATGCGATATTTAACCTATCTCATACAGCGCTAACTGTTGGAGCTTTTTTTAATGAAGATTGGGAGATGTTAAAACTTGCCACTCAAGATAGATTCCATCAAAAGGCTAGAATGAAAATATTGCCAGAACTCTTTGCTGTTCAAAAAACAGCCTATGAAAGTGGGGCCTTGATGAGTACGCTCTCAGGGAGTGGATCAACATTCTTTTCAATGGCTTATGATGACGATGCTGCAATGATTGCAAATAAAATAAGTCAAAAATTTCCAGATTTTAATGTAAAAATTTTGGATTTTGATAATGATGGATTGATAATAGAGAGATAATCTCTGTTAATTCAAGCAAGATTTAGATATAATGGCGAAAAAATTTCATCAACCTCTTCGAATGTGTGTTTCTTGTAGAGCTAAGGAAGCACAAAGCGAACTGCTGAGACTTCAATGCATAGATGGGTCACTAGAGAGATTTAAGGGTTGTGGAAGAAGTTTTTATTTATGCAATGAATGTATCTTGTCTGAAAAAAAAACGACTAAAGCACTTATGCGCCAATGTAAAAGTCCAGATAGAGATAGATTGATAAACAAACTAAAGGAGATCATCACTGATGATAGAAAAAGTTAGAGTACACGAAATTGCCAAGGAACTTGGCATCGCTTCTAAAGATGTTTTAGAAAAAGCAAAAAAAATGGGTCTTGAAGTAAAATCAGCACAAAGCGTTGTTACTATGGAACAAGCTGAGGGATTAGCTAATTTTATTATGAATGGCGAACCAATTCAAGAGACTCCAAAAGAAAAAGAACCTTCAAAAGCAAAAAGTGATACTCCAAAACAAAAAGAAGTTCCTGTAGTAGAAGAAAAATCACAAGATATTGAGACTTCAGCACAAGAGGCTAAAGAAGTAGTTAAAGCAGAAGTCCCTAAGAGTGAAGATAATGAAGTGGATTCCCAAAAAGCTGAGACTTCCAAAGAAGAGAGCGAAAAAGATAAAGCACAATTAAAATCAGAAAAAAATACTAGTTCTATTAAAGTAGTTGAACCAATAGCAGTTCGTCAGATTAAAAAAACTGGACTAAAGATTGTTAAAAAGAGAAAACCAAAGCAAGAAGAGGTTTATGAGGCTCCTAAAAAAGAAGCATCAGTATCGTCTGTTTCATCTTATGGAAAGGTAAGCGCTGAAGTTTTAGAAGAGTTGGCCCAGAAGAAAAAATCAAGACAGAGTACTTCGCCTACAAGAAAAAAAGATACTGGAACAAAAATAGATATCTTTGGTGGTTCTATGAGTGATGTATCTATGGATATGGATGACCAAGTAACTCTACTTGACTTAAACTCAACAGAGAGAGCACCTCTTCCTGCTGAAGAGCCAAGAAAACCTCGTGTCCCAAAACCAGCTGGAAGAAATGCTAACAAAAAACAAGCACCTCGTGGTAGAAGAGTCTCTCGTGATAAAAGAAAAAAATATATAAAACCTAATCAAGAAGAAGAGATAGTAACTCACGTAGAGATTCCTGAAGATATTCGTGTTTATGAGTTTGCAGAAGCTCTAAAACGTCCAATGTCAGAAGTTATAAAAGTTCTTTTTGACCTTGGTCTTATGATGACAAAGAATGACTTTTTAGGGCATGATGAGATTGAGATTTTAAGTGAAGAGTTTGATGTAGAAGTAACAATAGTTGATCCAAAAGATGCATTTAACTATGAAGAGGATTTAGCACAAGATATAGAGAAAGATCCAGATGCTACAAAAAGACCTCCTGTTATTACTATTATGGGGCACGTTGACCATGGTAAAACTTCACTTCTTGATGCTATTCGTAAAGCTAAAGTATCTGAGGGTGAAGCTGGTGGAATTACACAACATATCGGGGCTTATACAGTAGAACAAAACGGTGAAGCTATAACGTTTTTAGATACTCCAGGTCACGCTGCATTTTCACATATGCGTCAACGTGGTACAGATGTAACAGATATTATTGTAATCGTTGTAGCTGCTGATGATGGTGTTAAACCTCAAACCCTAGAAGTTATAAAGATAGCAAAAGAGTCAGGCGCTCCAATTATCGTAGCACTAAATAAGATGGATAAAGAGACAGCTCAACCAGATATGGTGAAGGGTCAAATGGCAGAACATGGTATTAGCCCAGTTGATTGGGGTGGAGATATAGAGTTTATTCCAGTATCTGCAAAGAGCGGATTAGGAATAGAAGACCTACTTGAAAATATCCTTATAACTGCTGAAGTTCTGGAACTTCGTGCAAATAAAAAAGCTATGGCTAAAGCTACAGTGGTTGAGTCCTCACTAGAAAAAGGTCGTGGGCCAGTGGCTACTGTAATCGTTCAAAATGGCACTTTAAAAATTGGAGACTATGTTGTTTGCGGAAGCTCTTATGGTCGTGTAAAAGCTCTAATAGATGAGAATAATAAACAGATAAAATCTCTGCTACCGAGTCATACAGCTGTTGTTGTAGGGCTTAATGAAGTTCCTCCTTCTGGCGAAGTTATGATGGCTATGGAGAATGAAAAAGAAGCTAGAGAGTATGCTCAAAAACGTCATGAATATGATAGACATAAAGAGCTTTCACACTCTACAAAATCAACTCTAGAAGATATGACTTCTATGATTGCTGAGGGTAAATTAAAATCACTCAAAGTTGTATTGAAAACAGATGTTCATGGAAGTCTTGAAGCACTTAAAAATTCACTAAGTGAACTAAGAAATGATGAAGTAAAAATTAATATTATTTCAAGTGGTGTTGGTGGAGTTACTGAAAATGATGTTGAATTAGTTTCAAACTCTGAAAATTGTGTACTTTTAGGTTTTAATGTTCGTCCTACAGGAAGTGTAAAAGCACTTGCTAAGCAGAAAAATGTAGATATTAGAACTTACTCTATTATTTATAAACTTTTAGATGATATAACTCTTATGTTAACTGGTATGATGGCTCCGAAATTTACGGAAGAAAACACTGGTCAAGCAGAAGTTAGAGACACATTTAAGATACCTAAGGGAATGGTTGCTGGATGTGTTGTCGTAGATGGTAAACTTGTTCGTGGTGGAATGGTTCGTGTTATCCGTGATGGTGTTGTTATTTATGAGGGTGAATTAACTTCACTAAAACGCTTTAAAGATGATGTTGAAGAAGTTGGTAATGGCTATGAGTGTGGTGTAGTTATTAGTGGATATGATGATGTAATTGTAGGCGATACTATAGAAACATTTAAAAAGATAGAACAAAAAGTTTCACTATAGAGCTTTAAAAAAAGGATAAATTTAGTTTATGAATGAAGCTGAGATAAAACTAAAAAGAATGGAATCAATCTTACTGCAATTGATTCCAGAAGCTTTAGGAGAGTTAAACGATAAAAGACTTCATGATTTAGAAATCTTAGAAGTAAAATGCTCTCGTGGAAGAAGTGATGCTAAGGTTTATATAAATCCAAATGAGTACACTGAGAGCGAAAAAATGGCATATTTAAAGCAACTAAATAAGGCTAGACCAATAGTAGAGGACTTTTGTTTAAAAGATCAAGGTTGGTATAGATGCCCTAAACTAACATTTGAGTTTGATACACAATTTGAGAAATCTCAAAGTATAGAAGAGTTGTTTAAAAAAATAGCAAAGGAAGAGTCATGAGCCTACATAGTGATATAGAATCCTTAGTCTCTTCGCTAAACCTAGAACTCTACGACAGTGCAGTAGTTAGTGAAAATGATGAGACAATCTACCGTATTAGTGTTATCTCTAAGACAATAGTAGATGGTAAAAGAGCTGGAGTTAGCCTTGATGAATGTGTAGAACTTACGCATCTTATCTCTCCGCTTCTTGATGTCACACCTCCTGTTTCAGGCGAGTATAGGCTTGAAGTTGGAAGCCCTGGTATTGAGAGAAAACTCATTACAATAGATCACTTTAAAAAGTCAGTTGGTGAAAATATCTCTTTTGGAATGCAAAAAGATAAAATCAAAGGACTTTTACAAAAGGTAGAGGGCTCAAAACTATTTGTTGTTGTTGATGATGAATTAAGAGAGTTTGAATTTAACGATATAAAAAAAGCTAGAACCTACTTCGAGTGGTAGTCATTAGGATAGTATTGTGCTAATAGATGATGATTTTTTTATCTCTCTAGCCATAAAAGAGGCTTGGAAATATCAAGGCTTAACCTATCCAAACCCAGCTGTTGGTTGCGTAGCTGTTGGAGCAAACCAAGAGCTTCTAGCTATAGAGGCTCATAAGAGAGCTGGAATGCCTCATGCAGAAGTTTTAGCTCTGCAATCTGCTTACTTTAAACTTACAAACGACTCTAAAATCTTAGAACTTGTAGAGTCTAGTGAGATTCACAACTATCTATTAGTTAATCACAATAACTGCTTTAAAAATATCTCACTATACACTACTCTTGAACCATGTTCACATGTGGGTAAAACTCCATCTTGTGCCTCACTAATCTGCTCTCTTGGCATCAGACAAGTCTTTGTGGGTGTAAGAGATGCAAATATTATTGCATCTGATGGAGCTTCTATGATGAGGGAGAGTGGAGTAGATGTGAAATACACGTCTCTACAAAGAGAAGCAGAGGATTTAATCCTGCCATTTAAGAGATTTAATGAAGATCAATTTATCTTTTTTAAATGGGCGCAAAGACTAAATGCAACTACAGATGCTGGTACTATTAGCTCACAAAGCTCAAGGCGAAAAGTTCATGCTATGAGAGATGTTTGCGACCTGCTTATCATCGGTGGCAACACTGTAAGAGAGGATAGACCAACTCTAGATGCAAGACTTGTAGATGGAAAGGCACCTGATGTTTTGATACTCTCAAGAGGTGTTGAATTTGATAAAAACATACCACTATTTAGCGTGCCATCAAGAGATGTATATATAGAAGATAGTTTTGATAAAATTAAAAACTATAAAAATATTATGATAGAGGGTAGTTATAATATGTTTGAGCTTACTAAAGATATAGTTGATCTGCATCTATGTTTTTTATCGCCTACTATGGGTGGTAAAAGTGGATTTACAGATGCAGATGCAAGCTTTGAGATTTTATATACAAACCAAGAAGACAAAGATATAATGCTGTGGATGAAAAGGGAAATTTAATATGCAAAATGAACAAAAACAAGAAAAACAAGAAAAAATAGTCTCGATGTTTGATAATATCGCACCAACATATGACACAGCAAATCGTGTTATGAGTATGGGCGTAGACAAGAGCTGGAGACGTAAGGCTTGTGATTTGGCTTATGAGTTTTATGCAAAAGACTCCATAGATAGAATAGTCGATGTAGCTTGTGGAACTGGTGATATGATGAACTTTTGGAAGAGCCGTTCTGAAGTTGCAGGTATTGCAGTTGGCGAGATTGTTGGGGTTGATCCATCTCGTGGGATGGTTGATGTTGCAAGAAAAAAGTTTCCAAAGTTCAACTATCACATCTCAAAAGCTACAGAGATTCCACTCCAAGATGCTAGTTCTGACTTTTTGAGCATCACTTATGGTATTAGAAATGTTGTACAAAGAAAAGAGGCTCTTGTTGAGTTTAACAGAGTTTTAAAAGATGATGGGCTTGTGATAATTTTAGAGTTTATGAAAAATGAAAACCCATCATTATTAGGGAAAATAAGAGACTTTTATATGAATAAAATCCTACCAAAAGTAGGCGGATTTATCTCTAAAAATTTAGAGGCTTATGAATACTTACCAAACTCAATAGGGGACTTTTCTACAGTAGAAAATATGCAAAATGAACTAATAGATGCTGGATTTGAGATACTTTATACAAAGAGTTTTTCTATGGATATCTCAACACTAATCATTGCGAGAAAGATTAAAGCTTAAAGTGATGAAGATACTCTCAGTCTCAAACTTAAATGAGCAGATCAAGACTCTTTTAGAGACTAGTTTTAGCCATGTCATAGTTGAAGGAGAGCTCTCACGCATCACGCATCACAACTCTGGGCATATCTATTTTAGTATCAAAGACAAAGACTCTATCATTAGCGCTGTGATGTTTAAAGGAAATGCCTCAAAGCTAAAATTTCGCCTTGAAGAGGGAATGAAAGTTATCATAAATGCAGCTTTGACTCTTTATAAACCTCGTGGAGCATATCAGTTAAACTGTTTTAACATTGAGCCATCAGGTCAAGGGGCATTAGCACTTGCTTATGAGCAGTTAAAGCAAAAGTTAGCATCTAAGGGCTATTTTGAGCCAAGTGTAAAAAAACAACTTCCAAGATTTCCTAAAAGAATAGCCTTTATAACATCAGCAACGGGTGCAGCCTTGCAAGATATGCTAAGGGTTGCAAACACAAGATATAGAGTCCTAGAGATAGATATTTATGATGTTTTAGTTCAAGGCGAGAGTGCGGCATTATCGATTGCAAATGCCCTAAGTATAGCTGATACCAAGGCGTATGATTTTATCATTGTTGGTCGTGGTGGTGGAAGTATTGAAGATTTGTGGGCTTTTAATGAGGAGATAGTAGCAGATGCTATCTTCGGGGCATCTACACCTATAGTCTCAGCAGTTGGGCATGAGATTGACTGGGTAATAAGTGACTTTGTTAGTGATCTAAGAGCTCCAACTCCTAGTGCTGCTATGGAGATAACTCTGCCAGATACAAATGAGCTTTATCAAACACTAGACTCTCTCTCTTTGCAACACACTCAGTTTATAATGCAAAAGATACAAAGCTTAAAACAAGAACTTTTGCATCTAGGCAAGCTCTATAGTGCACACTCAGTAGATAAAAAACTGCTTCAAAAGGTAGAAGAGGTTAAGATGTTAAGAGAGTCATTTACAAGTGCAATAAACCACAAAGTAAGTGTTGCTCAAAGTCAAGTTCAAAATCTTCAAAAGATGCTAGAATCAAATCATCCAAAATACAAAAATAAAAAAGGCTTTGCACAGATATCTTTCAAATCCAAGCCTATAGATATAGATGAGCTTGAGATTGGAGATGAGTTTTTAGCACAGACTCACGAGATAAGCATAAGTGCCAAAGTTATAAAAAAGGAAAAGATTATATGAAGTATCCAGATTTTTTTAATAGCATCGAGACTATAAAAGTAAAAGACCAACTCTCAGCAGTTCTAGGCGCTTTTGATAAAGGCGAATATGAGTTTTGCTATCTTGACGTTGTAAAGTCAGCAGGACATAGTTGCCCTACAGTTGCAGGTGCATATCTTGTAACAAAAGAGGCATTAAAAGCTCTATACAAAGATGAGTTAGCAGTTCGTGGAGAGATAAAAGTAGAGTTTAAAGAGGCTCTTGAAGATGGTGTAAGTGGTGTTATAAGTAATGTTGTCTCACAAATCACGGGTGCCACAGATGTAAGTGGTTTTAAAGGTCTAGCTGGCAAATTTGCAAGACACTCTTTAATGGATTTTAACTCTAAGATAGACTCATCAGCTCGCTTTACAAGAGTAGATAGTGGTAAATGTGTAGATGTTTACTACGACCCATCTTCTATTGCACCAGATGCTAAGATGCAAGGACTTATGCAAAAGATGATGAGCGGACAAGCTGAACCTATGGAGATAAAAGAGTTTGGTGAACTTTGGCAAGATAGAGTAAAGAGGATTTTTGAAAATAGTAGTAGTGTTATAGAGGTTGTGGAGGTTTAGAGTTTTTAATTCTAGAATAAATTTGAGATTTTTAAAATAGTTTGAATATCTTACTTTTTGTTCGCAAAAAGTAAGAAGGCTTCACTTAAAAAAGAAGCTGTAAATTTTAGTAATTTTAATGAAAACTTTACTATCTTACTTTTTTAAAAAAAGTAAGCAAAAATCATGTCACGAGTTGGATTTCTTAACGCTTTTTTTCGGTCATTGCGTCTAAAAATGCAAAACTCGCTTTGCTCAAACAGTTGCATTTTCTTAACGACTCCACTTGGTCAAAAAAGCTAAAATCCAAAGTGACATAAAGACTATCCAACTCTCAAAATCTTATAAATAACTCAATACTGGACTTATTCGGAGCTATAGTTTCTTTAAAATATAAAGCCATGAATAAGTTTGCGGTTCCATCTGGTCTTTAAACTTTAAACTCTCATAAAATTCAACTTCTTTATAAACAGTACAAGGACTTAAAAGCTCCTGCGTCAGTTGCAACATCTGCAGAGCCAAAAGATAGTAAATAGATACCGTAAAGAAAATCCAACTGTTTGAACGAAGTGAGTTTTGGATTTTTAGGGATTTGTTTGCTATGTTTTGGAAACCTCACTTAGTGAGGCTCGAAGCCGTTGCAAGAGTTTTTGTTTACTTTTTGCGAGCAAAAAGTAAAGAGAGTCTCAAAATAGGCGAGGCTAAAGCCTCGCTTCCTAAAGCCATGGCAACTTCAAAGTTACACATCTCTTTGGAAGCGAGGTTTCTAACCTCGTAGATATGGCTTGAAAATTTTACCTTTATTTCAAAACTATAGACGGAAAGTAAGTGTGAAGAGTAACTGCAGTAGATGCTGTTAGCTTTTTCATAAACTTATCAAACTTATCTTCTTTGTTCCAGATAGGATTTGCTACACCACTTAGTTTTACAAGTCTTATCTTTGCGTCATAACTAACTCCAAGTGAGTCAATTAAACCAACTTCTTTTGCTTGAGATGCTGTAAAGATATGTGCGTTTGCAAAGATATCTCTTTTATTGATATCTAAACCTCTTGCCTCTGCCACATCCTCTGTAAACATATCGTAAGTGCCTTGAATGACTTTGTTTAGCTCATTTACTTCATAAGCTTCCCACTCTCTATTTGGAGTTCCGACTTGCTTGTACTTTCCAGCTTGAACACTTTGAGACTTGATGCCAACTTTATCCATAAGTTCACTAAAGTTTGCTCCTTGCATAATAACACCGATGCTACCAACCATAGAACCAGGGTTTGCAATGATTTCATCTGCCCAGATGCTAGCATAGTAGCTTCCACTAGCTAGTGTTCCACTCGCATAAACGATTACGGGTTTTTTCTCTTTTAGTCTTTTTATGGCATAAGCTATCTCGATAGAGGGAGAGACAGCTCCACCAGGAGAGTCAACAACAAGTAAAACTCCTTTTATATTGTTGTTTGACTCTGCTTTTTCAATCTCAGCTAGAACTTCTGATACTTCCATGATAGGACCACTTAGGTTAATCTGTTGTAAGTTATTTGGAGTTAAGTCTTCTTCACTAGATGGTGCAAAAATCAAAAATAAAATTAGCACAAAAATCATAGCTTTGAAATGTTCTTGAATAAACTTTAAAGTCGCACCTATTGGAGAAAATATCTTTTTTAAAAATTGCATTATTAACCTTTTATTGCTTTACCATTTATGTAAATTTTGGAGATATTATATCTATGTAAGATTAAATGAATTGCTAACTCTTCATTTGGTTCTTTGTTTAAGTCTAACACCAACATATCAGCAGCTTTACCCTCTTTTATCTTGCCAGTATTTAAGTTTAGTGCCTTTGCTGCATTTTTTGTAACACTGAGTATGAGTTTTTTCGCAAGCTCTAAAAGCGGCATCTTGTGATGCATAAAGAGGGCTACTTTCATCTCTTCAAACAGGTCAAGCTTATAGTTTGAACTAAGTCCATCAGTTGCACAAACCCAGTTTATCCCTTTAGCTTCAAGTGCTTCTAAGTTAAGAGCACCATTACCTAAAAGTCTGTTAGAAATTGGGCAGTGAATAATGGTATGAGCGCTAGATGCAATGCTACTTAACTCAGCCTCATTTGCCTTAACAGCATGAGTTAGAAGTGTGCTATGAGTGTTGAAATGCTCTAAAAACTGTGTTGAATCACTAACATTTACATTTTGTTTTAGTAGTTTGTTGAAAAAATCTTTAAACTCTCCACTACTATCATCAAGCCAAGCTCTCTCATGCTCACTCTCCATAAAATGGGCGGTTAGTTTTAAATCTTCTCTCTTTACAATTTCAAGAGCTTTTTTTATAAGAACAGGGTGAACTGAATATGGAGAATGAATAGCTACAGCTGGGTAAAATCCTTCTCTTTTTATATCTTTAGATGCATCTAACCTTGAGAGGAAGTCCGCAAAGAGAGCATCTGCCATGGTAGCTTGAGAGCCAATTAGCTCATTAAAATATACAACATTTTGAGGTGAAGATGCACAAGCTTCAAGATCCATTCCATGTGAGCTAATGGCCCCAAATGTTGTGATGCCAGACTCAAGCATAGACTCAATCGCCTTGCTCATACAAACGCTATCACATCCACCAACAAGCTCTTCTCGGTTCTCTATAACGCTATAGAGCCAGTTCATAAAGTCGCCATAACTTAGAGTGGTTTTATTTGCACTAAACTCTATATGAACGTGAGAGTTTATGAGTCCTGGCATGATAAGTGAGTTTTCTTGAAGCTCTATTACTTCTGCATCTGGGTATAGTTTTTTTAGTTCACTAAGTGGTGCTATTTTATGAATGATTTTATCAAAGGCAATCGCTTGATTTTTAAGTAGATTATCTGGCGTTAAAATATAATTTGGTGAGATTATTTGCATTTTTTATCTTAGTTTTAAAGTTAGGCTGATTATATTTAATAAGCTTTAAAAAGCTTATTAAAGTGACTCTAGTTTTTCATAGAGCTCTTTTGCCATTATCTTGTAATTTCGTTTGTGGTGGAGTAATTTTTCTTGTCCAGCGTGTCCCATCTTTGCAATATCTTCTTGGCTCATCTCTATAATAGAGCCTAATTTTTTAGCAATTTCATCACTTTTAAATTCACAAAACAGGGCATCTTCATCACTAAAGAGTGTGCGATTTTTCGGGTTATCAGTCAGAAGTGTAGGGATTGCACAAGTGTAGTAATCCATACTCTTAGCAGGAATGGAAGTTGAGTAGATTGGGATGTTTGGAAGTAGAGCTATTCCGACATCACAAGCATCTATCTGCTCTCTAAGTTCATCTAAAGTTTCAGCTTTTAAAATACTGATTTTGTCATTAATAGTAGGGTATTTGGCTATCACCGCTCTAGCAAACTCTGAGTCAGGTGTAGATATGCTTAGATGCCAATTTTTTGACTCAAGTTTACTAAAAGCTACTAAAACCTTTTGAAAATCTCTTAGGGCATCTAGAGTTCCAACATATATAAAATGCCTTTTATCACCAGATGAACTTTTATACGGTTTTATTTTAGCTGGGTCAAGGCCTACTGGAAGTGGAAAACTAAGAACCCCACTATCTGCATAAAAAGTATCTTCCATATCTTTAGATGTTGGCAAAAATATATCACACTGTGCTAAGAGATTTTTCTTGCTTTGAGCTGTGAAATAATTTTTTACACTATCTATAAATGTGGCACTATTTTTTGCTTTTTGTGCCTCATAATACTCCTCTTTTTTAGGAAAAGAGAGTCTGTAGCCAACTTTGTAACCATATTTTTGCCTATTTTCTAAGATATTTTTTAGGATATCAGGCTTGTTGCGGACAAAAATATAGTCATAAGAAGAGAGGTCAACTCCCTTAGAATCAAGATAGCAACTTATCTCTTTTTTGTACTGTATTGGGACTACAAAATCACTCTCTTTTTCTTGAAAACTATTTTTAAATTTTGTAAAATAGACAATATTTACATCTAAATACTCTTTTAAATAACCTTTAAAAAGTGGCCCAACTGTGCCATGTTCAGAGTACTCTTGTTGGTCTGTAATATATAGAAGCCTCTTTTTACTTTGCATCTTCATCTCCTTTTGCAATATCATCTTCTACTAACTCATCATAGAAGAGCTTTTTGTTAAACTCATAACCCAAATATTCACAAATATGCTCCACATCACGGAGTGCATTTCCTAAGCATGATGTTGCCCCAGGGGAGGGGGTCATATTGAAAATTATCCCTTCGCCAGTGTTTATAGAAGCTTCACCAAGAAGGAGTTTCTGGTTCTTTTTATCTAAAATCTGAGGTCTTACACCGCCAAATCCCTTAGCATAAGAGATATCATCAACGCTAAGTGATGGGACTATCTTCTTTGCATCTTCAATAAAAAGCTTTTTGTTAATAAATGGAACTTCAAACATAAAATTTTTCAACACATAGTTTCTTATATCTGAGTCTTTTAGCAGGTCATAAAAGATTTTCAAAACATTGACATCAAGTCTTAGAGTTTTGAAAAAATCAAGATAAGTCCCAGGCTTAAATCTCTCTAGTTTTGGTAGCATTAAGGCAGTTGGACCAAACCGTGTAAAGCCACTTACTAAGATATCGGGATCGCCGTGGAGGGCAGCAAAAGGGAGTTTTGGATTTTGTACCATATAGACTTTGCCATTTAAAATTTTGCGGTTTGCAATGTAAAAACTTCCAGCCATTGGAAGACAACCAAAATCTAGTCCATGCCCCATTTTGTGAGCTAAAAAGAGTGAATGTGCTCCAGCATCTACAACTACAAAGTCTGCTGTAAACTGACTCATTGTGGTTTGTATATGGTAAGTGCTTCCGATTTTTTGGATCTCTTTTACTTCGTTGTTAAAAAAGATATCAGTTACCTTGTCTTTTATCTTTAGAGTGTTGTCTATAAAAGAGTCGCTCAAAGCTTTAAAGTCAACTGTTGTGTATTCGCCCCTAGCACCCATGGCAACTATATCTTCTGGTCTCTCTTTACCATTTTCGTCAAAAATAACAGCAGGCTCAATTATGGCTAAATCTTCTTTTGTATAAAATTCAAGGTAAGGATACAAAGACTTGAACTCTTTGTAGCGGTTTTTGATGTAGGTGACCTCTTCATAACCCACGCCTAGAGCCATCTTTTGATGAGAAAATATCACCTTATTTTCATAGGCATTAGCAAGGCAGTATTTCTCAACCATTTTGGCAGTTCTTTTGACTTTTTTGGCTTTTTCTAAGGTGTAGTTTGTCTCAATATCTCCGCAGTGGATAGTTTGCGAGTTTGCAGAGCCGTTAGAGTTTAGTGATGAGAGCGAGCCATATTTTTCAAGTAAGCAGATGTTTTTGATATCTGTATAGCGACCAAGTTCGTAAAATAAAGCGGACCCAGAAATACCGCCTCCTACTACAATAACATTGTAATGATTTTGTGTCATAATCTCTCTTTAAGGGGTTGAATTATTAGTTGAGTCCTCTGAACAATTATTAAGCTAGATCCTGAATCAAGTTCAGGATGACGGTTTGTTTATTCAGGATGACGCGCGTTCAGTCATTCCGTGCTTGACACGGAATCTAGTTTGATGACGCGTGTCCCGTCATTCCGTGCTTGACACGGAATCTAGTTTATAGATTAATCAGAGAGTTCAGCTCTTATTACCAAGATACTACGATAAAAACTATTCATAAAAACTTAAAAGCGCTAAGATGCAAAGTTTAGGATGTGATATAATCTAAATTAATTTTAAAACTGTAAAAAAGGAGATTTCCATGAAGGAATTTGTAAAGTTTGAAAACTTGGAAGAAGAGTTTCATGAACTCTCAGATGTTCTAAAAAATAGCTTGCAAAGAGATATTTTATCTATAAAAAAACTTCTAAAGAGTAGTGAAAAATTTAAAAAACTATCTTTAGAATTTCCTAAGCTTGAAGAAGCAGAATATGTTATCTTTTCAGAACATATGAAAGGAGAGTTCCATGAGTCTGAAGCATATATTTTTATAGATGCTAAGGGCAGGGATGTTTGTAATATCTCTGGAAGAGAGATGGATTTGTATGAAATGATTATAGATTGTGAAAATCTAATATTAAAAAAACAGCGCTATTAGTGGTGCAACTCTTTTTAATAATAGTTTCGTTAAAATAAGCTCTTGAAATTTTAGATTTACAAAAAGGTAGAAAATGAAATTAGTAGTTATACAAGGTCCAAACTTAAATATGCTAGGTATTAGAGAACAACAAATCTATGGTCCAATGAAGTTAGAGCAGATTCATGCACAAATGAAAGAGTTTGCAAATCAAAATGGCATGGAGATTGAGTTTTTTCAAAGCAATTTAGAGGGCGAAATAGTAGATAAAGTTCAAGAGTGTTATGGAGATGCAGATGGTATCATCATTAATGCAGCTGCATATACTCATACTTCTATCGCAATTAGAGATGCTATCTCCGCGGTAAATCTTCCAACTATTGAAGTTCATATCAGCAATATTCACCGTCGTGAAGAGTTTAGAAAAGAGAATATGATAGCTCCAGTTTGTACTTCATCTGTTGTGGGTTTTGGTCCTTTTGGATACCACTTAGCAATGGTTGGAATGTTACAAATCATGAACGAGATAAAAGCAGCTCATGAGATGCAAAAGCAACAACAAGTCGCACAATCAGCTGAGTAAAAATGTATATAAAGCGTAAGCTAAATGAGAGTCTAAGCACTTTTAGAGGCTTACGTTTTCCTACAAAACTAAGAGAGAAATCTTCTCACAGATATAGAGTGACCATAGGAATTGGCGGAAATGTTGGAGATGTAAAGCGTCGCTTTGAACACCTTTATATGTTTTTTAAAAGAGACAAAAGAGTAGAACTCCTAAAAACTTCATTGATTTTGAAAAATCCTCCTTTTGGTTATATGAATCAAGATGATTTTTTAAACTCAATCATTGTACTAAAAGTAAGTATGCAACCTCTGGTTTTTTTAGATTACTTACATAGAGTAGAGAAAAAATTTGCACGCAAACGAAGTTTTGCAAATGCTCCAAGGACATTAGATTTGGATATTATCTTTTTTGACAATAGAGTTATGAAAACTCCAAGACTTACCATTCCTCACGAGAGTTGGTCCAAGAGAGAGAGTGTTACAATTCCACTGATGGGCATAAAAAAATGAAAATACTTACATTTACAGGTCGTACGCCAGCAGAAGCTCTGAAAAAAGCAAAGCTAGAAGTTGGAAACGATGGGATGCTCATAGAGACTAGGGAGATCAAGAAAAAAGCACTAGGTAGAGATGCTCTTTATGAGATTGTGATAGGTATTGAAGAAGATGATATACATCCAACTTATCCTAAAAAGCCAACAAAACCTCTAAATCAGCAAAGATCTATAAAAGAGGAGAGTCAAGATGTTCTTTATGATATCTCAAGCGCAGCAGCTCAAATATCTGAGATCGCAAATGTGCGAGATCCTCTCTATGAATACTCGCCTCAAAAGATGTCACAACCAGCCTCTTATGAACCAAAAGAGTTAAAAGAGATAAAAAATGAGATAAATAAATTAGGTGACAAAGTAAAACTTATCCAAAATATGTTTTGGGATGAAAAAGCACCAGTTTTGCAAAGCCAAATCCCTCCAGAATTTGCCGAGATATATAGACTAGCATCTCAAAGTGGAATGGATAGAGCGCATCTAGATGCTATTATGCAGATGACACTAGAACATATGCCATCAAAGATGAGAGAAAATTCATCTACGGTAAAGAGATACTTTCAAACACTCCTTAGAAAAATGATACCAATTAGACGAGAATCTCTTCCAATTGTTGGAACAAAAAAAGTCATAATGCTAGTCGGCCCAACTGGAGTTGGAAAAACAACTTCTATAGCAAAACTAGCAGCAAGGTACTCTTACTTGATGCAAAAAAGGTATAAAGTAGGGTTAGTTGTTTTAGATACTTACCGCATAGGTGCGGTCGAGCAGTTGATGCAGTACGCTAGAATGATGAAACTAGGCATTGAGACGGTAGTTGATCCTCCAGAGTTCTCAAGCGCTTTAAACTCTCTACGCTATTGCGATTATATTCTTATAGATACAATGGGTTCTAGCCCCTATGATAAGGGAAAAATCTCCAAGATATATGAGTGCCTTGAAGCTAATGATACAGAATATAGTGTAGATGTGGTTCTTGTAATGCCAAGCTCCATCAAGTATGAAGATCTCAAAGCTACTTATGAAAATTTTGCTAGCTTAAATATAGATACTGTAATGTTTACAAAGCTTGATGAGACTAGAGGATTTGGCAATATTTTCTCGCTTGCTTATGAGACAAAGAGTCCCATCAGCTACTTCTCAGTCGGACAAGAAGTTCCAGAAGACTTAGTTTGTGCTAGTAGTGACTTCTTAGTCGAGTGTCTTTTAAATGGTTTTAATAGGAGTAAAGCATGATGGGCAATCAAGCTCAAAAGCTACAAGAGTTAGTGGCTACAAACTCAGCTAAAAAATCTAAAAAGACAAGATTTATAGCTATAACGAGTGGCAAAGGTGGAGTTGGTAAGAGTACGATAAGCTCTAACTTAGCTTATGTTTTATCCCAAAGTGGATTGAATGTTGGCATCTTTGATGCAGATATTGGTTTAGCAAATCTTGATGTAATGTTTAATGTAAAGATTAAAAAAAATATCTTACATGTGCTAAAAGGTGAAGCAACTGTTAGTGATATTCTTATACCAATAACAAGAAACTTGATACTTATCCCAGGAGAGAGTGGTGATGAGATACTAAAATACTCAGATGCAGCGCTCTTTGAAAGATTTATGCAAGAGGCACAAGTCCTTGATAAACTTGATGTTTTGATAATAGATACGGGAGCTGGGATTGGCGATCATATAAAGATGTTTATAAACGCTGCTGATGATGTTATAGTTGTAACCGTTCCAGACCCAGCGGCTATTACAGATGCTTATGCAACTATCAAAACAATAGCACTTTTGAGAAATGATATCTCTTTGATAATGAATCAAGTCAAAGGTGAAAAAGAAGCTGAGGGCGTATTTGAGAAAATCAAAAAAGTTGCAAAGGCTAATATCGGTGGAAACTTAGATTTGCAATATTTAGGAAAGATAAATAGTGACATAAAAGTAAGCTCATCTATCAAAAAAAGAGAGCTATTTAGCGCTGTCTATCCAAACTCACAACCACACATCGATATAACAGCAATCGCGAGTAAAATAGCTGCAAGACTGGAACGCAATATGCTGGTTAGTCCTAATGAAAGTGGGTTGAGTGGCTTATTTAAACGCTTAATACAACATTTTTAGTCTTTTTTTTTGGGGTGTTACAGATGTTAGGTGAAAATTTTGTATACTTTTTTACAGTTCAAGGATTTTTTATAGGAATTATCTTTGGAATTTTGAAATCTTTTGATGCCGAAGGGCTTCTTTTATACACATTTTTTATCACAATATTTTTCTATCTTTTTTCTCATGTTATAATAGCTATGTATTTTAAGACTCTCACTGCAAAATCCTACTTTTTTCCTAAAGAGACGCATGAAAAACAGTTAGACCTTTTTGTAAATGAGATAAACAAAAGAGAAAAGCTTATAGATTCTGTATATAAGATTACAGATGCAGCTATGAAGATAAATTTACAAGATTCATCAGGACAAAAGCCATGATCTCCGCCTATACACAAGATATCAAACATAAAAAAGATGAACTTGCACTTCAGTACCTGCCTGCCGTAAAGGCTATGGCATTTAGACTCAAAGAGAGATTGCCGAGTTCTATAGACTATATGGATCTCTCAGCTATAGGAACTGAAGAGCTTATAAAATTAGCAAGAAGATATGATGAGAGCTTAAATGACTCTTTTTGGGGATATGCAAAAAAGAGAGTTTACGGCTCTATGCTTGACTACTTAAGAAGTTTAGATATCTTGTCTCGTGCTAGTAGAAAACTAGTTAAAGCGATAGACTACGCTATAGAAGAGCATAGGTTAACAAATGAAGATGAGCCGACTGATGAGGAGTTATCAGAGTTATTAGGTGAGACAGTAGAGAAGGTTCATGAAGCGAGGATAGCATCTACTATATATACAGTTATGCCTCTGCACGACCAACTAAATGTTGGAGATGAGGGAGCTGCCCTAGCTCTTATAGAAAAAGAAGAACTAATAGAGACGATAAAGAGTGTTCTAGCAGACTATAATGAACGAGAACAGATGATAATACAGCTCTACTACTTTGAAGAGCTTACTTTAAAAGAGATAAGCGAGATTTTAAATATTACAGAGTCTAGAATATCTCAGATTCATAAATCAGTCATTCATAAAATCAGAGAGAGTGTAGGGGCATAAAATGGCAGATATACTTTCACAAGAAGAGATAGATGCGCTACTAGATGTCGTTGATGATGAGGGTGATGATGTCTTAGATGACACGAGCAGCAGCTCCTTTACACACAATCAACAAGTAACGCTCTACGACTTTAAGAGACCAAACAGAGTCTCAAAAGAACAACTTCGTGCATTTCGCGGTGTTCACGATAAGATGGCTCGCTCATTAGCATCTCAGATCTCTTCCATCATGCGCTCTATTGTTGAGATACAACTTCACTCGGTTGATCAGATGACTTATGGTGAGTTTTTGATGTCACTGCCGAGTCCAACGAGTTTTAATGTTTTTTCAATAAAGCCGCTAGAGGGAAGCGGTATTATTGAGATAAACCCATCTATCGCTTTTCCGATGCTTGACCGACTTTTGGGCGGAAAGGGCGAACCTTTTGATGCAAATAGAGAGTTCTCAGATATAGAGTTAAGTCTTTTTGAGACGATCTTGCGTGTAATGATGAGTACTCTAAAAGAGGCATGGGGACCTGTTATGGAGGTTTTTCCTGCCATTGAATCTAAAGAGTCTAGCCCAAATGTTGTCCAAATTGTTGCTCAAAATGAGATAGTTGTGATGGTAGTTATGGAGATAATTATTGGTCACTCTTCTGGGATGATGAACATCTGTTATCCAGTTATTGCGCTTGAACCCGTTTTGCCAAAGTTAGCAAGTAGGGACTTGATGCTAAATGAGACAAGTTCTAAAAAGAGTAGAAACACCGAACTTCAAGTCCTTCTCGGTGGTGCTAAAGTAAATGTAGAGGCAAACCTAGGAGATGCAGAGCTGACTATGAGAGATGTTTTAGATCTTCAAGTTGGAGATGTTGTAAGGCTCTCAAGTCCAGCTGATGATGTTGTAACTGTGAGTATTGATGGAAAAGATAGATTTAGAGGAGAGATAGGGCTTCGAAGATTTAGAAAATCTATCCAAGTTACGCAGATGATAGATACAGAAAAAGATGCGGTCAAACGCGCACTAGAAAACTTTGAAAACTTAAGACATGAGAAAATCTCTGGAGTTAGAGATATAGTGCATGGTGAAGAAAAAACAAAAGAGGAAAGAATAGATGACTAATTTTATGAAACTATTTGAAGATGAGACTGTTGGAACAGTAGAAGCTTTAATTGGTCAAGCACCAACTTTAGAGATAAAAGAGCAGCAGGATTTAAGCATTATCTCAAGTATAATTCCTCCTATAGTCCTAGTAAAACTAAGTGTTAGCGGTGATGTAGCTGCTAAAGCAATGGTAGCACTTACTCCAAACTTAGCTGCATCACTTTCTGATATGATGATGGGTGAAGATGCAAGTGATAGAGAAGATGTGAGTGAAGATGATTTAGACGCTTCAAAAGAGATAGTTTCAAATATATTTGGTGCCATTGCAAATAGTCTTTCGGCACAAAAAGAGATACCAATACTCTCTTTTAAGGTAGATGATATAGAGTTCGTCTCAGATAATAGTGAGATTAGCCTAGAAGATTACAGCAAAATGTATGTTTATAAGTTCAATATAGGTGATTTGAATTCTCTATTTATGTTTATCATAGATGAGAAACTTCGTAACTCTCTTGATGGTAAAAAAGATAAGCCGCAAGAAAGCTCAAGCCAATTTGAAGAAAATTCTTTGCAAAATTGCAACTCTTCTGGAGTAAAGCTTAACTCTGATGAGATGAATAATATCTCTCTTATCATGGATGTTAAACTTCCTGTTCGTGTAAGAATTGGAAAGAAAAAGATGCTACTTAAAGATGTTTTAAATATGGATATCGGTTCAGTTATAGAGCTTAATCAACTAGCAAATGACCCACTTGATATCTTAGTTGATAATCATGTAATAGCTCAAGGCGAAGTTGTGATTATAGATGGAAACTTTGGTGTTCAGATAAAAACAATAGGCTCAAAAAGAGATAGATTAAACAAGTTAAAGGCGTAAATTGAGATCCAAAAAAAATGAAATAACAAAAAAATATTTAAAAGATATAAAATCAGCTGATGCTTGGAGTGCTTTTAGAATACTAGCTGACTTTGTAAAGGGTTATGATGACTTAGGTGAACTAGGTCCAACTGTAACTATCTTTGGTAGTGCAAGAACAAAACAAAATGCAACCTCTTATAAGAAAGCACAAAAAGTAGCATCAATGCTCGGTTCAAGAGGTTTTAACATCATGACAGGTGGTGGAGGAGGCATTATGGAAGCTGCCAATAGAGGTGCTTTTAAACATAAAAATGTTGAGTCAATAGGCCTTAATATCGATCTACCATTTGAGCAAATTGCAAATCCATATACCACTACAGAGTTGAGGTTTGACTACTTTTTCTCAAGAAAAGTTATGCTTGTAAAGTACTCTATGGCTTATGTGATTTTCCCAGGTGGTTATGGAACCCTTGATGAGCTTTTTGAAGCACTAACTCTTATACAAACTAAAAAAATAACGGGTGTTAGAGTCTTTGTGGTTGGAGTTGATTTTTTTCAACCGCTTATGAAGTTTATAGAAGATAAGCTCGTTGGTAGTGGGATGATTGATAAAGGTGATATAGATATTATTACTCTTACAGATGACTTAAAAGTTGTTGTAAAAGAGATAGAACAATCACTTTTTAAGCAGATGGAAATGCTCAAAAATGTTGGGCTTGAAGACTCTACTTATTACAAATCTCTTCATGAGTTTTGTACAGAGAAAAAAATAAAACAAGATAAGTAAATGAAAAAAAAAGTATTAGTAGGCATGAGCGGAGGAGTTGATTCCACTGTCTCAGCACTCTTGTTAAAACAAGAAGGCTATGAAGTTGAAGGACTTTATATGAAGCTTCACTCAAAGCCAAACTATCATGAAATCCACCTTGAACGTGCAAAAAAAGCAGCTGCTTTTGTTGGGATGAAACTCCATGTTCTAGATTTGCAAGAGACTTTTAATGAAAAAGTTTTTCAACCATTTATAGATACTTATGCCAAAGGCGAAACTCCAAATCCTTGTGCTTTATGTAACAGAAACCTAAAGTTTGGCGAGATGATAAAGTTTGCTGATAGCATTGGCGCTGACTATCTAGCAACAGGACACTACATTAAAACTGATGGAGAGTACTTTTATCAAGCAGATGATGACACAAAAGATCAAAGCTACTTTCTATTTTATGTAAAAAAAGAGATTTTGCCAAGGCTAATTTTTCCTCTAGGTGAACGTAAAAAAAGCGATATAAAAGAGTTTGCAGCTTCCATCAAAGGCTTAGAATCTTTTGCATCTCAAGGCGAATCAAGTGAGATTTGTTTTGTTGAGACTACCTATACAGACCTGCTTAAAGATTATGTTGAGGTAGATCAGCTCGGAGAGGTAATAGATGGAGATGGGAATGTGGTCGGCGAGCATAAGGGATATATGCACTACACCATAGGAAAAAGAAAAGGCTTCAGTGTGAGAGGCGCACATGAACCTCACTATGTATTAAGCATAGATGCCACTAAAAACCAGATAACCGTTGGTAAAAAAGAGGATCTAGCTTGTAGTAGTTTGGTCATAGATAACCTAAATATGTTTAATGACAAAGATGAGTTTGATACAAGCGTAAAGCTAAGATACAGAACAAAAGCGGTCAGATGCCATGTAAAGATAGAAAATAACAAAGCAGCTATAACCTTAAAAGAGAGCGTCTTTGGAGTAGCCATAGGCCAAGCCGCTGTTTTTTATGATGATGATAAACTCATAGGCGGTGGGTGGATTTGTGGGGTATAGAAGTAGATTTTTAACTGAATGCTCTGAATAATTATTAAGTTGGATCCTGAATCAAGTTCAGGATGACGCATGTCCGTCAAGTTCATGATGACACTCGTTTCGTCAAGTTCAGGATGACGCTCGTTTCGTCAAGTTTATGATGGCGCATGTCCGTCATTCCGTGCTTGATACGGAATCTAGTTTATAGATTAATGAGAGCGTTCAATTATATATTATACAGATGCTTAAAGTAGAAATGTTGCTTATATATTAGGAGTTAAAATTGGAAAATTTAACAGACTTAAAAGCTATTTTGCACTCAAAAAGAGCAAATATATACTATCTTGAGTATTGCCGTGTAATGCAAAAAGATGGAAGAGTCCTCTATCTTAGCGAGGTTAAAAAAGAGTACCAATACTGGAATATCCCCATAGCAAATACTACTTGCTTACTTCTTGGAACTGGAACTTCTATAACTCAAGCTGCTATGAGAATGCTAGCACAGGCTGGTGTTCTTGTGGGATTTTCTGGAAGTGGGGCGACACCTCTACTCATGGCAAATGAGATAGAGTGGTTTACTCCTCAAAATGAATATAGACCGACAGAATATGTACAAGGCTGGATGCAGTTTTGGTTTGATGATGCAAAGCGACTCGAGACTGCTAAAAGATTTCAGATAGCAAGAATCGCATTTATACAAAAAGTCTGGTCTAAAGATCGTGAGTTGAGGTTAGAGGGTTTTGATGTTGGAGACCCTGAATTAGAGAGCCTATTTTCTACTATTTTAACAAATATCCCAAATGCTTATAATGTTGGAAAACTTCTACAACTTGAAGCAGATTTTACAAAAAAACTCTACAAATATGCAGCACAAAAAACAAATCAATCTGGTTTTACAAGAGAACATAAAAGTGCTGACTTAGCCAATGATTTTTTAAATCATGGAAATTATTTAGCGTATGGACTAGGAGCGACAACTCTTTGGGTTTTAGGAATTCCTCACGGTTTTGCAGTGATGCATGGTAAAACTAGAAGAGGTGCCTTAGTCTTTGATGTGGCTGATCTTATAAAAGATGCTCTTGTTTTACCATGGGCATTCATCTGTGCTAAAGAGAAGATGAGTGAAAAAGAGTTTCGCTCACAATGTTTACAAAATTTTGTAGAGCATAAAGCTTTAGACTTTATGTTTACGCAAGTTAAAGAAGCATCTGCTTATTATTCACTCAAAGATAAAATATTATGATGGTTATTTTTGTCTCACAGTGTGAAAAAAATGCTCTTAAAAAAACAAGAAGAATTTTAGATAGTTTTGCCAATCGCATCGGAGACAATACATGGCGGACAATTATTACTAGGGAGGGTTTAGGAGCTGTTTTTAAACTACTTAGAAAAACTGCTTCAAAAAGTACAGCTGTAAGTTGCCACTGGATACGAAGTCGTAGTAGAAGTGACTTTTTGTGGGTGGTTGGCAATATGGATAGATTTAACGAGGAGGGAGTTGTTCCTGTTCATTGGACTGCTAAAACTATCTTAGATAACTATAAAGAGAGCGAATGGAAATACATACCCCTCATCAAAGCACTAACTGCACTCTCTGCTTTGTTTCATGATTGGGGAAAATCTACAAAGCTTTTTCAAGAGAAGTTAAAACCAAACAGCAAAATCAAAGCTGACCCGATTCGTCATGAGTGGATAAGTTGCATCTTGCTAAATATTTTTATTTCACAAAATAAAGAGGACTGGTTGCATCGTTTGAGTGATGGTATTATAGATGAGACTTTACTGATGGATAGTGCTAAAGATGTAGATGAAAGAGTATTGCAAAATCTTCCTTCTTTTGCACAGCTTATAATGTGGTTGATAGTCTCTCATCATAAACTACCAAGTGTAGCTACTGCTAAAAAAAATATAGTTGATGATGGATGGAATGGGGTTGCTTCTTTTTCTATAGAGGATACACTTCAGTATATTAAAAAATCTTGGGGATATGAAAATAAAAGGGATGAAAAAGAGTATCAAAAACGCTTAGAACAATGTTTTATATTTCCTCATGGACTTTTGAGTAACTCATCTAAATGGCTAACTCTTGTCAAACGCTGGGCAACGAAACTCTTAGCACAACAATCTCTCTTGGATGAAGCTATTAAAGATGGCAGTTATAGAGCCGTTTTACATCATTGTCGCCTCTGTTTGATGCTAGGTGACCATAACTACTCATCGCAAGATAAAACCTCCCTTAGAGAAGACACCAAAGGCCTTTTTGCAAACACACATCCCAAAACTAAAGAGCTAAATCAAAAACTAGATGATCACTTATGTGGTGTATATAAAAGTGCTATGCAAATTGTTCACTATCTTCCTATGTTTGAATCTCAATCTCCTTTCGTTGAAAACAACAAAGTCTTAAAAAGAGCAAGCCCCAAAGAGTTTATTTGGCAAGATAAAGCGGTTAAAAAGATAAGAGAAGTGATGAGCCAAGAGTCTAAAAAACGAGGTTTTTTTGCTGTAAATATGGCAAGTACAGGTTGTGGAAAAACTTTTGCAAATGCTAAGGTGATGCAAGCCATCTCCAAAGATGGAGACTCTTTGCGATATGTTTTAGCTTTGGGGCTTAGAACTTTGACTTTACAAACTGGAGATGAGTATAGAGAGAGGATAGAGTTAAGTAAAGAAGATTTGGCAGTTTTGATAGGTTCAAAAGCAATTATGGAACTTCATGAAAACCAAAAAAAAGAAGATGAACAAAAAAGTGATTTTGGTTCTGAATCATTAGAGAGTCTGCTTGATGAAGAAGTTATCTATGAGTTTGATATTCCAGATGATGCATTAAAAACTGTTTTAAAAAAAGAGCGAGATAGAAACTTTCTTTATGCACCTGTGTTAGTCTGCACAATAGACCACCTCATGGGTGCAGTGACCACTAAAAAAGGTGGACGATATATATTGCCTAGTTTGCGGATGCTCTCTTCTGACTTAGTTATAGATGAGATAGATGACTTTAGTGGTTCTGACCTTATCGCTATAGGTAGATTGGTTCACTTAGCTGGGATGCTAGGGCGTGGTGTGATGATTTCATCGGCTACAATTCCTCCTGATTTAGCGAAAGGTTATTTCAACGCCTATAAAAAAGGCTGGCAACTCTATGTAAAGAGTCATGAATCGAAAAATAAAATAGTGTGTGCATGGATAGATGAGTTTAAAACAGATGTAAAAGAGATAGATAGTTTTGAAAGTAAAAAAGCACTAGAAATGTATGAAGAGAGTCATAACAATTTTATAGATAAGCGAATACAAAACCTAGAAAAAGAGCCTGTAAAAAGAAAAGTTGAGATAGTCGAGTGCCATGAAGAGATGCAAGAGAGTGAAGATGAAACAAAAACAGATGTTTACTTCTCTAAGATAAAAGATGCGATTATACAAAAACATCAAGAGCATCACACTATAGATAAAAAAAGTGCTAAACGCATCTCTTTTGGGGTTGTTCGTGTAGCTAATACTCCACCTTGTGTAGCTTTGAGCAGATACTTAGCGATGGTTGATAATGATGATGTAGAGCTAAAGGTTATGGCTTATCACTCAAGTCAAGTGTTGCTTTTGCGACATGAACAAGAAAAGCATCTCGATGCTGTATTGAAGAGAAAAGAGAGTAAGGGTAAAGAGCCAGAAGCGTTTAAAGATAAAATAATCCGATCACATATAGATGCAAGTAAAACACAAGATGTTATATTTGTTTTGGTTGCAACACCTGTGGAAGAAGTAGGGCGAGATCATGATTTTGACTGGGCAATTATAGAACCATCTTCTTATCGCTCTATCATCCAACTTGCAGGGCGTGTACGAAGACATAGAGTAGGTGAGATAGTAGCACCAAATATTGGCTTGATGCAGTATAACTATAAAGCTTTTAAGGGTAGTGATGAAGAAGGGAAGAGATATTTTAATAGACCTGGGTATGAGGAAAATATCACTCTAAACACTCATAGTATTTCAAAGCTTATAGATACAGATAAAATTGCTAACAGGCTAGATGCACAAGCAAGAATCAAAAAACCTCAAAAGCTAGATGCTAAAAATTCTTTAATTGATTTAGAACACTGCATGACACAAAAAGATTTAACCTCTTTTGATAAAAAAGGGGCTGATACTTTTGAGGGCTACTTAAATGAGAGTTGGTTTTTAACAGCACATCCTCTTTACTTACATCCTTTTAGGGAGAGTTTAAAAAATACAAATATTTTTTTAGTCTATAACGAAAAAGAAGACAACTACTTCTTTTCAGAGTTAGATGAGTATGGCAAACTCATGACTTACGAATCAGGATATCCTGTAAATAGAGAAGAGATGCTGAAGATAAGTAGAGCAGATGAGGATAACATAGATATAAGTAGATTATGGTTACATCGAGATTATGATGAACTAGTAGAAGAGTATGCCTCAAAAAATAATCAAACAAAAGAGGAAGTATCACTCAGATATGGAGAGTTGAATTTTGTAATCTATAAACAAGGTGATGAGTTTGAGTATAGTGACCAGTTTGGGTTGGTAAGAGTATAAGAAAAATAAGATACAATCCGAAACATAATATTTTACTGCCGAATAGGTAGCTTAGAAATGAATTAATATTATATGAAATTAAACTGCCGAATAGGCAGCAAAAAACTATTATGCCTGAATAAATATAATATGATTGTAAGAGTAACTTAAGTTTATATTGTTATGATTTTAAGTGAAAAAATACTGAATAAGTAATTTTAATTCACTCGAAGGAGGAAATATTGTGATAGAACAAGCAATATCCACATTTTTTGACGAAAGGAAAGAGATTTGGATGAAAAAAAATCAGACAAGTTCTATGTCTGATGAAGAAGTGTTAAGACTTAAAGCCGAGTGTGAAGAGTTATTGTCACTCAAAAAGTGGCTTCCTGATGCTGCAAAAAGAGCAGGGCAGATCTCTATATCAACACATCCTTGTACTTTTTCTCATCCAAGTTCAAGAAAAAACAAAAATGGCTATGTAACACCTATTATTGCAGATGCAAAGAGGCAAAATGATGGGCTACTTAGAAGTGGAAATGTTGAAGTAGAGAGCGATGCCTTAGGAAATGCAGCAGCTTTAGATGTTCATAAATTTTTAAATCTTGAAATGAGTGATGGTCAAATACTTATAAAACATATAGAGCTAGAGAGTCAGCTTGCAAAATCACTTTTAACTGTCGAAAATCATAGATATGAAAGTTTAAGAGATGGTTTTTTAAAGATGATAAGCTCATCAAATGATTTAGTTACAAGTGAGAAGATTAAGCAGGTTTATTTTCCTGTAAAAGATGACTATGAACAGCTCTCTATTTTAAGTAATTCTGGGATTATGTACCATCTTAAAAAGCGTATTGACACTATGCGTTTTGGCGATGAGGTCAAAGAAAAACGAGACAAAAGAAAAAAAGGTGAATATTCTGAGAGTGGATACAGTGAAATCTATGGTTTAACAACTATTGGCTTTGGTGGAACAAAACCCCAAAATATCTCTGTATTGAACTCTAAGAATGGAGGAAAAGCTTATCTGCTTCGCTCCATGCCACCAGTACTAAAAAAGCGAGAGATATACTTTCCTAAAAGTAATTTCTTTGAAGAATCTATAAGAGCTTGGGAAGTTTCAGAAATTTTTGATGTACTTCATCGCATTGCTAGTACAGATTATAATAATGTTGATATTAGAGATGCTCGCATCCGTAGATATGGGCAGTTAATGGATAAAGTCATTGAAAAAATGTGGTCTCTTCGCTTAGTCTCATCAGAACAATATTATGAGAAAAATTCAAAACTAAAGTCTCATCAAAAGATATGGCTATCTCATGAGTATGAAGAAGAGCGAGAGAATGATGATGTATGGCTTGATAAACTAGAAAATGATATAACTGACTGGATCATTAAAAGCTATGAAAAACGAATCAATAAAAAATTTGGGGCTGATGAGAAAAAAGATATAGCAAAAGTTGTACATGAACATAGGGAGGAGCTTCAATGACAAGGCAATTACTGTTATTACCACACATAAAGGTACACAATGCAAATGCACTCTCAAGTCCTTTTACTATAGGTTTTCCTGCTATGACTGCATGGCTAGGTGCAACACATGCTCTGCAGAGAAAGTTAAATAGTGATGGTTTTGAATCGTTGCGGTTTAAAGCGACTGGAGTGCTAAGTCATAAGGCAGATTTGCAAACTTTTAAAGGTGTTGGAGACTATGTTCACTCTATTGTGGGAACTGGTAATCCTCTGGATAAAGATGGTAATCGACCTTCATTTATAGAAGAAGCTCGGATACACCTTGATGTGAGTTTGGTTGTAGAGCTAGAGGGATTAGAGAAGATAGATGAAGAGAGATTTATAGAGAGAGTAGAGCATCATTTGCTAGGTCGTATGAAGATGGCTGGTGGAGATATTTTGTCATGTAAAAAACCTACACTGTCTAGGCTCAATGATGAAGAAGAAGATGAGTTGATTCGTTTTAGAAAAAAACTTATGCCTAGCTATGCTCTTCTAGAGAGAAAAGATTTGATGCTAGAGGCTATGGGAAGCGGAGCAGATGCAGTTGAAGCGATTTTAGATTATCTTTCATTGCATCATAATTGCACAAAAGAAGATGAAAAAGTAGTTTGGAAGAGTGAGCGAAAGGTCTCAGGCTGGATAGTTCCAATAGCTGTAGGATTTCAAGGCATTTCGCCTATAGGTAAAGCTAAAAATCAGCGAGATGCAGAGACTCCACACCGTTTTGCAGAGAGTGTTGTGACTCTTGGAGAGTTTAAGATGCCATACAAAATAACATCTATAGATGAGATATTGTGGCGTTATAGTTATGATGAAGAGAACTCTCTTTATCTATGTGAACAAAATAAATAACAAAAGGAAAATTAAATGGCAAAAGTAAAAAATGCAATCGCATCTGTTTTAGCGTTTGAGAAAAAATTGGTACCATCTGATGGCTATATGTATGGAACAACTTGGGATAACAAAGATAGAGCTACTCCTTTAAAGTTGGTTGAGAAGTCTGTAAGAGGAACGATAAGTAATCGTCTTAAAGACGCGGTGAAAAATGACCCTTTAAAGCTCAATGCTGAAGTTGAAAAAGCAAATCTTCAAACAGTAGATAGTTGTGCATTGGCAGAGGAGCAAGATACGCTAAAGCTTCACTTTACTCTTAAAGTGTTAGGTGGTATAAAAGAGCCATCAGCTTGTAATGATGCTACTTTTTTAGAGAGTTATAAGGAAGCAGTTGGTGGATATATTGAGCAAGAAAAGTTTAATGAACTAGGTCGCAGATACGCCCTAAACTTAGCAAATGCCCGTTTTTTATGGCGAAATCGTGTCGGAGCGGAGCAGATAGAAGTTCAAGTTAAAGATTTAAAGAGCAATGAAATATGGACATTTGATGCAAAAGAGTTTGGTGTTCGCACTATGGAAAGTACAAATAAAGATGCAATATCTTTAGGCGAAAAAATAGCTAACGCACTCTCTAGTGAAGATGAGTTTTTGATGCTTGACATTACTTGTTATGCGCAAGTTGGAAAAGCTCAAGAGGTATATCCTAGTGAAGAGCTGGTGCTAGATAAAGGTCAAAGTAAAAAAAGTAAAATTCTTTATACTGTAGAGGAGGTAGCATCAATGCACTCTCAAAAACTAGGAAATGCCCTAAGAAGCATAGATACTTGGTACAGTGAATATGCTACTGAAAATAGACCTATAGCGATAGAGCCATACGGAGCTGTTACTAATCTAGGTCGTGCTTTTAGAACACCAAAAGAGAAGCAAGACTTTTTTACTCTCTTTGATAAGTTTGCTACAGGTACAAAACTTGATAGTAGAGATGAAGAACACTATGTTATGGCTGTATTAGTTCGTGGCGGTGTTTTTGGCGAGAGCTCAAAGTAGCTGATATGAAGTATTATATAGATATAAAACTACTGGGCGATACTGAAATATCGCTCGGATTTATCTGGCAAAAGGTTTATGCACAGATGCATCTAGCATTGGTTGAGCAAAAAAACAGTGAAGGGTTATGCAGAGTGGGCTTTGCATTTCCTCACTATAAAGAACTTTTTCCATTGGGGGATACTCTTCGTTTGTTTTCATATGCAAAAGAGGATTTAGAGCTTTTGAGGGTAGAAGAGATACTTAAAAATCTTTTAGACTATGTAAAAATAGATGAGATAAAAGAAGTTCCAAACGATGTAAAAAACTATGCAACCTTTAGTCGGAAGCAGTTTAAATATAATAGTGAACGCTTAGCACGAAGACAAGCTAAAAGGAAAGGTATTAGTTTTGAGGAGGCCTTGAAAAACTATGAAGAGTTTGACGAGGAAAAGAAAAAAACTGATAATAAGCTTCCATATGTCAATATAGATAGTTTATCAAGCCAAAACAAAATGAAGATTTTCATAGTAAAAGAGATAAGTAAAGAGCCAAAAGAAGGTCTCTTTTCAACTTATGGTTTAAGTAAAACTTCAACTGTTCCATGTTTTTAGTAAAAAATACCTAATTTTTTTCACATCTTTTAAAAGCCCAAAAACAAGTACTTTAGAGAAGGTGTGAAAAATAAAGGTCATTTAAGTAAATATATCTCAAACACTCGATATAGTAATGTTCTTGAGATATTATTTTGCTGTAAACTGCCGAATAGGTAGCTTAGAAAAGTTGACTGGCTTTGGTGTATAGATAGTGCCAGTAAACTGCCGAATAGGTAGCTTAGAAAGACTTTAGAATTAGAAATAATTACTTATTTATGTAAACTGCCGAATAGGTAGCTTAGAAAAGCTCCGCCAAATATCTCTTGATAATCAGTATGTAAACTGCCGAATAGGTAGCTTAGAAAAGTAAGTACAGCAGTACCGACAGTAATAGCGTGTAAACTGCCGAATAGGTAGCTTAGAAAATTATTTGTTCTTTTTGTGCAGCGGTTAAATTGTAAACTGCCGAATAGGTAGCTTAGAAAATCGACTTACAAACGAGAGCTAAATAGCCTTTGTAAACTGCCGAATAGGTAGCTTAGAAATCGCCTGACTCTTTTATAAGAGCTTCTAAATAGTAAACTGCCGAATAGGTAGCTTAGAAATTATAAACAAGTATAAGTGTATTATACAATAAGTAAACTGCCGAATAGGTAGCTTAGAAATCTTGCAGAAGATAAAAAGAGAAACATAAAAAGTAAACTGCCGAATAGGTAGCTTAGAAATCTTGTTTAATTTGAAGAAGTTTCGCTTAATTGTAAACTGCCGAATAGGTAGCTTAGAAATTGTATCGATTACCTGATATTCGGATTTATAGGTAAACTGCCGAATAGGTAGCTTAGAAATCATAAAAGTGGCGTTCCTCATCTTCACGCTAGTAAACTGCCGAATAGGTAGCTTAGAAAAATTTCTGGTGATGAAACTGGAACTGGTGGAAGTAAACTGCCGAATAGGTAGCTTAGAAATTTTGGGACAATTTGTTTAACGAACATAGTTAGTAAACTGCCGAATAGGTAGCTTAGAAACAAACATTATAAGTAAAACCAGACTCACAAGTAGTAAACTGCCGAATAGGTAGCTTAGAAACAGTTCCGCCAGTTCCGTTACCATCTCCAGTTGTAAACTGCCGAATAGGTAGCTTAGAAAAAAATAAGGCTACAAATGAAGATTTTTACTCTGTAAACTGCCGAATAGGTAGCTTAGAAAAGTTTAAAACTTCAAAGATTATATATGATGATGTAAACTGCCGAATAGGTAGCTTAGAAAACAAGGTCGCTTTTTTAACACCCCTTAGTACCGTAAACTGCCGAATAGGTAGCTTAGAAAAAGATGAAATAAATATTCTGTATCTTTCAAAAGTAAACTGCCGAATAGGTAGCTTAGAAAAATTTCTTTCATCGTACCAATTCCAGATACTTGTAAACTGCCGAATAGGTAGCTTAGAAAGATTACGTTTCGTTAGATTTAAAGCTTGTTGTGTAAACTGCCGAATAGGTAGCTTAGAAAATAATCATTAACTTCTTTTTTAGTTCTTTTTAGTAAACTGCCGAATAGGTAGCTTAGAAAATCACCGTCTCCAGTTCCGTCACCATCACCATGTAAACTGCCGAATAGGTAGCTTAGAAAGCATTTACACGCTATGATATTCATCCCTAAACGTAAACTGCCGAATAGGTAGCTTAGAAATCACAAAGAAATCATGAGGGCTACACCCTTTTGTAAACTGCCGAATAGGTAGCTTAGAAAGAAAACGAGACTTATGAGAAATTTACTTTTAAGTAAACTGCCGAATAGGTAGCTTAGAAAATGGTGGAACTGGTGACGGTGGAACTGGAGATGTAAACTGCCGAATAGGTAGCTTAGAAAATCTATTGGGCACTCATCCGTAGGATAATCTGGTAAACTGCCGAATAGGTAGCTTAGAAAAAAACACAGCTAAACCAACTAAAACAGAACTAGTAAACTGCCGAATAGGTAGCTTAGAAAATGAAATTATTTTAATTACTCAAAATCATACTGTAAACTGCCGAATAGGTAGCTTAGAAAAATTTCTGGTGATGAAACTGGAACTGGTGGAAGTAAACTGCCGAATAGGTAGCTTAGAAAACCAAACCTATTTCTACACTTAGTAGCGTTTAGTAAACTGCCGAATAGGTAGCTTAGAAAAGTCACTAGTTCTACTCTTATTTATAAAAGTTGTAAACTGCCGAATAGGTAGCTTAGAAAAATTTCTGGTGATGAAACTGGAACTGGTGGAAGTAAACTGCCGAATAGGTAGCTTAGAAAAATTTCTGGTGATGAAACTGGAACTGGTGGAAGTAAACTGCCGAATAGGTAGCTTAGAAAAGTTCCGTCACCATCTCCAGTTCCGTCACCATGTAAACTGCCGAATAGGTAGCTTAGAAAATCTCCAGTTCCGTCAGAATTTACACATACATGTAAACTGCCGAATAGGTAGCTTAGAAAAATTTCTGGTGATGAAACTGGAACTGGTGGAAGTAAACTGCCGAATAGGTAGCTTAGAAACCATGAAATTGGACTACCCTTATCATCTGTTCGTAAACTGCCGAATAGGTAGCTTAGAAAATTCATGACGGGGATATAAGAAACATCAGCTTGTAAACTGCCGAATAGGTAGCTTAGAAATTTTAGAGTCTTTTGTGACTCTGAAAGTATTAGTAAACTGCCGAATAGGTAGCTTAGAAAAAACTCTTTGAGTGTAGTGTTTATGTCATTGCGTAAACTGCCGAATAGGTAGCTTAGAAAACTCCGCTGAGAAGGACTACTTCCTTAAAGTAGTAAACTGCCGAATAGGTAGCTTAGAAACATACGAGTGACTTTAGCTACGGTAAAGGCTTTGTAAACTGCCGAATAGGTAGCTTAGAAACACCATGGGTCATCTTTGTGCTTTATGACTCCGTAAACTGCCGAATAGGTAGCTTAGAAACGTCATCCTCTTCATCCACCATATCATCATCCGTAAACTGCCGAATAGGTAGCTTAGAAAAAAAACTTCTCATTATAGTTGCGGTTAAATCTGTAAACTGCCGAATAGGTAGCTTAGAAAGACAAACGGAGCTGTAGATTTTCTAGGAGAAGGTAAACTGCCGAATAGGTAGCTTAGAAATGTAGCGAGTTTAGTTCTAAAGATGATTGAGTGTAAACTGCCGAATAGGTAGCTTAGAAATTTTAATTTAAGGCTCTCTCTTCTTTCATCATGTAAACTGCCGAATGTAAACTGCCGAATAGGTAGCTTAGAAATGTTCGTTCTGGTCGAGAGATTGTTATAAGAGGTAAACTGCCGAATAGGTAGCTTAGGAATTTTTTAGGAACTATAAGCTTAGAGATGCGTATTTTGGACTACAAAAGGAGGTCTCTATATGAGTTTACAAGACCTACCATTATTGCAAAATCCTGAAACCAAAAAAGTCTTAAAAAAGCGATATCTGCAAATAGAGCTTTAGCAAACTTAAATGGTGTAGCTCGCATCATCCCAAATAGTACAATACTTATAAATTCTTTAATGCTTCAAAAGGCAAAAGATAGTAGTGAGATAGAAAATATCATCACAACGCACGATGAGCTTTACAGAGCAAACCTTAATATCTAGAGCGTAAGCAATGATGCAAAAGAGGTGCAAAACTATAAAGAAGCTTTACTAAGTGGTTTTGAGTTAGTGGTTAAAAATAAACTTTTACTAAAAAAATTTATAGTAAAAATTTAGTAGAGATACTTTTTATGCATCCATATACGAAGATAGCGTTTTTAGTTGATAGGTTAAAACTCAGCAGGCAAACAGCATCTAAATATCTAGTGAACTTGAAAATATAGTTGTATTACAAAATATACAAATTAAAAATAGTAAGTTTTTTGTAAATATTGAATTATTTGATATGTTAAGAAAAGGTAATAAATTTAACAGATAAACTAAACTATGTTAAAATATTTTACTTTTTTTAACATAGCTTGAATTGTATATCGAAAAATTTACACATACTTTATTTACTATGTGTAAAAAGTATGGAAATCTACCCATAGAATAAGTACTATGTTAAAAAAAAAACAGCTTGAGCAAAATAATTGAACTATCTGATGAATCTATAAACTAGATTCCGTGTCAAGCACGGAATGACGGAACGCGCGCATCCTGAACAAATAAGCTGTCATTCTGAACTTGATTCAGTGCCCAACTTAATAACGGAATGATGGAACGCGCATCCTGAACAAACAAGCTGTCATCCTGAACTTGATTCAGGATCCAACTTAATAATTGTTCAGAGTATTCAATTTGTAAAAGGAAAAAAAACATGGCAAAGGTAGTGATTTTGAGTGGTGCTGGGATAAGCGCTGAGTCTGGGATTAGTACTTTTAGAGATAGTGATGGACTTTGGGAACACTATGATATTAAGGATATTTGTACGGCTGGATGCTTAGAGACTAACAGAGCTATGACGGTAGAATTTTATGATAAAAGAAGATTGGATTTAGCAGATAAAGAGCCAAACAAAGCACATAGAGTCATAGCAGAGTTAAAGGCTAAATACAAAGATGAAATAGCCATCATCACTCAAAATGTGGATGACCTTTTTGAAAAGGCGGGTATTGTGCATGAAGATGTAGTGCATCTACATGGATATTTGACAAAAGTCGAGTGTGAGAAGTGTGGGCTGGTTTATGATATAGGTTATAAGAACACACAAGATAGTTATAACGGTAAATGTCCAACTTGCGGTAGTGAGAAAATCCGACCTTTTATTGTGATGTTTGGCGAAGCTGCTCCTATGTATGCCAAGTTAAACCATGAGATAAACGACTGCGAACTTTTAGTCATTATAGGTACAAGTGGAAATGTTATCTCTGTTGATATTCTTAGCTCTTATGTAGATAAAACTATACTAAACAACCTTGAGCCAAGTTTTGCTATAAATGATGAGCTTTATACACAAGTACTCTATAAAAAAGCAACTGAGGCGATAGATGAGATAGCTAGTGATATTGAAATATTTTTGGAAGATAGAGCATAAAAATTAAAAAATGGGGCAAGTGAGTTTAAAGGAGAGCATATAGATTTTGCGACTGGAACTTTTCCCAATTGGCAAGCAGTTATAAAATATTTAAAATATTTCTTCTTATAAAAAGCTCTTAGTTCCCCTTGCATCGTACATATCTTTATACCTAAAAGTGATGAGGTTTTGCATGATGGCAAAGAGTATTATGAAGTTTATAAAACTGCTTCCTCCATAGCTAAACATCGGCAGAGGAACTCCAACAACAGGGGCGAAACCTATGGTCATGGATATGTTTACTCCCATATATATAAATATCATAAATGCTATGGAGACACTAACTACTTTTATGAAGTAGTCTGTGTTGTAGATGCTAAGGCTCATAAGATGCAGGATAAGTACAACATAGATAAGGATAATGGCTAAAGCTCCTAAAAAACCACTTCTCTCAACAAGAAACGCAAAGATAAAGTCACTTGTAGAGATGGGAAGAAATCTCATCTGAGTCTGCGTAGCATCTTCCTTTGACTTTCCTGTCATGCCTCCTGAACCTATGGCTATGATGGATTGTTGAACATGGTATGATGGCTTTTCACTTAAAAAATCTGTGATTCTTGTTTTTTGATAATCATGAAGTGCAAACTTATAAACAAGAGGTGAGACTAGTAAGATGGTAGCGAAGATTGCTACTAAAATCTTCCAATATACTCCAATGTAAAAAAGGACACCATATCCAAGAAGCAGTAAAACAAGTGCAGTCCCTAAGTCTGGCTCTTTTACTATAAGTGTAAAGGGTAGTAAAATGTAAAAACTTATTTTTAAAAAATCTTTTAATCTGTAGCCATCTGCAGGAGGAGGATTTTTGTGAATGATGTAAGCTAGCATAAGTATGAGAGCTGGTTTTACAAACTCTGATGGTTGTATGGTTGCATCTATAAAAGGGATGTTTATCCATCTCTTTGCACCAAGTCTTGCATGACCAAAAAACTCAACTGCAAAAAGTAGCCCAATATTAGCCCAGTAGATTAGAGGTATAAACCAGCTCATTCTTCTGATGGGAAGTAAAAAAACAAATACAAAGGCGATGACTGCTACTCCGACATAAGCACTTTGTTTTTGTGCAAGAGCTGGGACAACTTCGCCAATAAGCCAGTTTGAGGTTATTACAAGTGGTATGATTAGGATAATAGAAAAAAAATCAAATTGTGCTAAAATACGCTTATCAAATCTCCACAAGTTTGTAACTCCAAAAATTTTTTATAAATTGTATCACAAAAGAGCTAAAGAGCTTTTTTCTCAAGGTACTAAGTTTATCCACAAAGGCATAAAATGAGCGAAAAAAAGAGCTTTGTTTGTAATGAAGCACAAAGACTAGATGCATTCCTCGCATCTCAACTAGAGGATACTCGCTCGCAGATAGCGGCTTTAATAAAGAGCGGATTTGTAAAAGTAGATGATAAAGCTACTACAAAAGCTGGACTAAAGTTAAAAGAGGGGCAGAGTGTTTTGATAGAATTTGTCCAAGCAAAACATACTGAACCACAAAAGATTGACTTCGATGTTGAGATACTTTATGAAGATGATGATATCTTAGTTATAAATAAACCAAGCGGAGTTACAGTTCATCCAGCTCCAAGTGTAAAAGAGCCTACTTTAGTGGACTGGCTAAAACATAAAGGCATAAGACTCTCTACTTTAAGCGGACAAGAGAGACACGGCATAGTGCATAGACTAGACAAAGGCACAAGCGGTGCTATGGTTGTAGCAAAAAACAATGAGGCGCATGAGTTTTTATCTCTTCAACTTCAAGACAAGACTATGGGAAGATACTACCTCGCAGTTGTAAATCCACCTTTAAAAGATGATTTAACTACTATAGAGTTAAGTATTGGGCGAAGTCATCACAATAGACTTAAGATGACTTGTAGCAATGGTGCAAAATCAAAAAATGCAAAGACAATGTTTAAAGTTTTAGCACAGTCTAACGATGAAACACTACAGCTAGTTGCATGTAAGTTATTTACTGGTAGAACGCATCAGATAAGGGTACATTTAGAGAGTTTGAACCGCCATATTTTAGGCGACCACATCTATGCTCAGAGTCCAAAAATGGAGAAATCGGAACGTATTTTGCTTCACGCTTATATGATATACTTTATTCATCCAAAGAGTAAAGAAAAACTCTTCTTTAGCGCACCTCTTGATAGTGTAACAAAAGAGTTTATAGATAAAAAATTTGATATGGAGCAGATTAATGAAGTTACGGATACTAGCACTATTTTGCACAGTTTCTCTACTACTATTTAGCGGTTGTGGTGCTATCTCACCAAAGACTGGCGATGATACAAAAATAGATAAAACACTACCTATAGTTAAACTTACTCAAAATGGTGTAGTTGAGGATATGAACTCAATAGCCTTTGAGTGGAGTGCAATTACTGATGAGAGAGTAAAAGGCATCTATATTTATAAGCAAAAAAATAACTTAGAGGGAAGTGAACTTCGTCACTATAAGACTCTTGATAATCGTTTTACGACTCACTTTTTAGACAATAGTATTACACCAAATACGAGCTATGCATATAGTTTTAGAACATTTTCTAAAGATGCAGAGTCTCAAATGAGTGAGATGAAGATTGTAAACTCACTTCCAGTTTTGCAATCAGTTGTTTGGATAAAAAGTATAGAAAATATGCCAAGAACTGCAAAGATAATATGGCGACCACATGCAAATCAAAAGGTTAAATCTTACATTATTGAGAGAAAAACCTTAATAGAAGAGAGTTGGAAAAGGATAGCTACAGTAGATGGAAGGCTTAATGCTGAGTATATAGATACTGGGCTAAAAGATGATTATGTTTATAAGTACCGTGTAAAAGTAGTGACATTTGACAACATTACATCAACTCCTAGTGAGATTGTTCAAGTTGTGACAAAGCCACTTCCAAACCCTGTTAAGTACATCGTAGCTACTACTGATTTGCCAAGAAAAATAGAGATAAACTGGGAAAAATCTGATGCAAAAGATTTTGCTAGATATAACCTCTATCGCTCATCAAGTTCAACTGGTAGTTATGAACTAATCGCAAAACTTTATAACAATACATTTACAGATATAATAGAAGAAGATGCAAAGGAGTACTTTTATCGTGTGAGTG
Organism: Sulfurimonas sp.; assembly: GCA_028684815.1. Classification (GTDB taxonomy): domain Bacteria; phylum Campylobacterota; class Campylobacteria; order Campylobacterales; family Sulfurimonadaceae; genus Sulfurimonas. The sequence goes on along the minus strand of JAQUFE010000005.1, from coordinate 23,058 downwards.
TGGTTGAGAAAAATGGGCTTGAGAGTATCCATAACAAGATCTCTATTCAAGGGATAACTCTGATGAAACCACAAACTCCATCTCTACTAGAAGCTAAATTAGTGGGTGATAAGATAGAGATTAACTGGAAAAATAAAGATAGTAGAGTCGTTAAATATAGTGTAGTAAAAAAATCTAAAACTGGCTGGTTTGATGCTAAAGAGGAGGAATTTGTAGATATAAAAGGTACAAGATTTAGTGATCCTGAGATAGGACCAAATATCACTTACTACTACAAAATTTACGCTATAGATGCTTATGGTTTAAAGTCAAATCCTAGTATAGAAGTTCAAGTTAAAACGCCAGTTAGCGTAAAAGACAATTCTAAAAAAGAAGAGATTATACAGGATAAGCCTTCTAAACTTTCTAAACCTGTTAGTAAAGAAGTAGAAGTAATACTGCCTACTCAAGATTTTAACTAAATGAGAACTGATGCCACACCTTCATATACGAGAGTTTAAAGAGATAGAGTTTGGAACAAATCATGATGGAGTCTCTTTCAATTTTGCTGCAAAAAATATTGTGCACAAAGATGAGACTCTTATCTCGGTAAGTGTAGAGGGCGATGACTTTTTTTTGCTAAGAAAAGAAGAAGAATCTAAAAGTCTTTTAAAAACAGATAAGCTTACAAGGCCAGCATCTATCCACAATGTGCATAGAGCACTTTTAGCTTACGCAGATCTTGCAAAGCTAGAAATAATATCTTCAAATGTTGTACAAAAACAAAAAAACATCCATCTCCAAACTTCAAATGCACTAAGAGGTATTAGTTTTTTTACTGATGGTTTTTTAGATGACAAACGTATAAGTATAGAGGTTGGATTTGGCTCTGGTAGGCATCTATTGCATCAGGCTAAAGAAAATAGAGATGTTTTATTTATCGGCATCGAGATTCATAGACCTTCTATAGAGCAGGTTTTAAAGCAAGTCAGCATCCAAAGTATTGATAACTTGCTTGTGCTTGATTATGATGCGAGACTTTTTTTGGAGTTGGTTCCATCTAACATAGTTGAGAAAATCTTTGTGCACTTTCCAGTTCCATGGGATAAAAAGCCACACAGAAGAGTGATCTCTACCTCTTTTATAGAAGAAGCTAGGAGAGTTTTAAGAGTTGATGGAAGGCTTGAACTTCGTACAGATAGCGAAAAATACTATGCGTACTCTTATGAGACTTTTATAAACTTTTATAAAACCATACTTCATATAAATAAAAACAGAGATATTGCCATCAGCTCCAAGTATGAAGATAGATGGAAGAAGATGCAAAAAAATATCTACGATGTAACTATGATAAATGAAGAGGAGTCAGATGCACTTGTGATAGAGGGAACGTTTGACTTTAAAATGGTAAACACCTCTCTTGATGAACTCTTTGCACTTCATGGAGTTACAAAAAAATTTGATGGTGGATTTATACATTTTGAGAGGGTATATAAGCTTGAAAGTGGTGTTATGTTTAGGCTCTCGTTGGGGAGTTTTGATAGACCAGAACATCTCTATATAACCATAAAAGACAGAGTGGCATCTTACTATCCATCCCTTCCACTAAGCTCCAAGAGTAACCTTTTAGCACACAGATATTTAGATGAGGTTTTTCATGGATAAGGTAATATTGGCGCAAGATTTATCTCTTTCATACTCAAATAATGAGACGATTATAAACAAGGCAAACTTCTCTATCGACTCTGGTAGTTTTATATTTATAACTGGAGCGAGTGGAAGTGGAAAATCAACTCTGCTTAAATCTCTTTATGGCTCACTAAAGGCTAAACAAGGGAGTTTGATAGTTGGTGGAGTAGAGCTTCGTGGTGTAACAACTTCTAAACTAAACTTTCTAAGAAGACATATTGGTATAGTTTTTCAAGATTATAAGCTTGTTAAAGAGTGGACAATTGAGAAAAATATAATGCTTCCTCTAATCATTAACGGTTATGAAAAAGGTGTAACTCAAAACCAAGTTGACTCACTCTTAAAGCATGTTAGACTCAAGCATCAAGCAGGTAAATATCCACTAGAACTAAGCGGTGGAGAACAGCAAAGAGTTGCGATGGCTAGAGCTTTGGCACACAATCCCATACTCATTTTAGCGGATGAGCCAACTGGTAATTTAGATGACTATTCATCTCAGCTTATTTGGAACCTTTTAGAGGGTGCCAATGAGCAGTTAAACACTACTGTTATAGTTGTAACTCATAATATTCCAAGAAATTTAAACGTTGATTATAAGCACTACAATATTGAGTATGGGAGCATACATGAAGTCCTTTAAAAATCATTTCTCCCTAGTTATTGCGCTTGTAAGCATCCTCTTCTCCATACAGATTTTTACAATTGTGGATAGAACTATGGATGCTTATAAAGAAAACTTAGCAAATAACTACTCTATCATCATTATAAGTCAAAAAAAACTACAAGACAAAGAGATAATAGATGTAAATGATCTTATAAAGGGTGTTACAGAACTCTCAGCAGACAATGTGATTGAAAGATTAAATAGTGGCATAACTGAGAAAAATAAAGAACTTTTAAAACTAACTCTTCCAAAATTTTATAAGCTTACTCTAACAGAATATCCAAGCCCAAAACAGATAAAAAAATTAAGAGAGAATCTCTTGAAGATAAAATCAATAACCAAAATTGAGGACTTTTCTCATAACCATGATACTACATATAAACTCTTAGTGCTATTTAAGACAGTTGTTTTTGTTTTTGCCATCGTTGTTTTTGTGGTAACTACACTTCTTATCTTTAAAGAGCTTCGCATCTGGCAGTTTAAACATAACGAGAGAATGAGCATAATGGCACTCTTTGGAGCGCCTATCTGGCTTCGCTCAGCTGTTTTGTTTAGACTTGCCATTGTAGATGCAATCATCGCTGGGGTTATTACTTTTGGTCTCTTTGTTTACATATCATCAGAACCTCTAATAATAGAGCAGTTTGAAAATCTTAGTATCAATATAACTATTTTTGATGTTGTAAATGATGCTGCCACCCTTTTTAGTGCTTCAATTACGCTCTCTATAATTTTGGCACTCATGATAGTTATAGGGCATAAAGAAGAGGTATGACACATTTATTTTTGGTGATTATCTTAGCATCTAGCATGGTTTTTGCAAAAACAAGTGTAGATTCTGATATCAAAAAAACCAGCTCTAAACTAAGTACATTTTCTAAAAGCTACTCAAATCTAAATGAGAAGATGGACGATACTGCAAAAGCAATACTCAAGCAAAAAAAAGAGATAGAAGTTCAAGAAAAACACATTACAAATTTAAAAGAAGAACTATCAAACAAAGAAGCTACTTATGAGTCAAGTACAAAGCAACTAGAAGAGCTAAGGGGTGTGCAAACAAACCTAAAATCTACTCAAGAAAAACTAGAAGAAGAGCTAGTTTTTACCATAGCACAAAGTGTTTCACTCTCTGTAATCTTAGAAGAGGAGATGGATGCTAGTGAGAAGTCACTCATAGAATTTGAAGTCTTAACTGTGATGCTAGAAGAGTCTAAACAGAAGATAAAAAAATTAAATGCTGAGTTTTATGATAACTCAAAAAATATAGATACTCTAAATGAGCATGCTAACTCTCTTGAAGTTGAGATAGCAAGCATTGATGCAAAAAGAAAAGATCTCATAGCGACGAATAAAAAGAATATAAAAGATTTAAAAGAGCTTGAAATTGCTAAAAATTCATATAAAAAAGAGTTAAAAGATATTCTTAAAAAGCAAGATCAACTCAAAGAGACACTTGCGAAATTAAATATCATAAAAATAGATGAAATAAACAGGGCAAAAGAGGAAGAACAAAGAAGAAAAGCTTTTAACTCTAAGAGTATGGTTTCAGATGATAATCTTCCAAATGTTAAAAAACACGGGAGTAGCTACCAAGCTGTTAAGACCAAAAAATATGTAGGCTCTAAAACTATAGCTCCCTTTAATCCATACACAATAACGAAAAAATATGGAACTTATACAGACCCAATCTACGGCATCAAAGTATTTAACGAGTCCATTTCTCTTAAACCAAAAGTGAACAATGAAAAAGTCAAAACTGTTTTTAATGGTAGGATTATCTATGCTGATAAAACTGCGGTACTTAAAAATATTGTTATTATTGAGCATGACAATGAGCTTCATACAATCTATGCAAATCTTTCTCAAATATCGCCAAATATAAAAAAAGGTATGAAGATAAAAAAAGGTTACACAATAGGGCGAGTTGATGATGAACTCATTTTTGAGGTGACTCAAAAGTCTTACCATATAGACCCAGAAAATCTTTTTTAGATATAATTTCAAAAATAATTTTAAGTAGAGAAAAATATGAACTTTAAAGAAACTCGTGGATGTGATGGAAGCAGAGCATCAAGCGTAACATTTTCCCAAGCAATACTAAGTCCTATCGCCTCTTATGGTGGTTTATATGTTCCAGAGAGTTTGCCAGAACTGGGCCTAGAATTTTTACAAAAACATCTAAATTCTTCATATAAAACTCTTGCATCTGATTTGTTAAGCAGATTTGAGATAGATATAGAACAGGATGTTATCGATGAAGCACTTAGCCTTTATGATAAGTTTGACGATGCATCTAATCCAGTTCCAGTTGTAAAGCTAAGAGAAAACCTCTATGTAAGCGAGCTTTACCACGGTCCAACTCGTGCATTTAAAGATATGGCACTTCAGCCTTTTGGTAGCATCCTCTCTAGCGTTGCACAAAAAAGAGACGAAAACTATCTTATCCTAGCTGCTACAAGCGGAGATACTGGGCCAGCAGCCCTAGAGACTTTTAAGAACAAAAAAAACATAAGAGTCGCTTGTATGTATCCTGCAAATGGAACTTCTGATGTTCAAAGGCTTCAGATGGTAACTGAAGATGCACCTAACCTTAAAGTTATTGGCATAAAAGGAAACTTCGATGATGCACAGAGTGCTCTAAAAAACCTTTTAGCATCTAAGAGTTTTGATGAGGCACTAAAGGCTAAAGACATATCTCTCTCAGCTGCAAACTCTGTAAACTTTGGACGAATCATCTTTCAAATCATCTATCACATCCATAACTACTTAGAGCTTGTAAGACAGGATGTTATAGAAGTAGGTGACAAGGTCTATCTAAATGTTCCAAGTGGAAACTTTGGAAATGTTTTAGGAGCTTACTATGCAAGACTGATGGGCTTACCAGTTGAAAAACTAATCATCTCATCAAATGAAAACAATATCCTAACTCGTCTTATAAAAACGGGCATCTATGATATGCGTGACCAAGAGCTAATCCTCACAACTTCGCCTGCTATGGATATACTAAAGTCTTCAAATGTTGAGAGAGTTCTCTATGACCTCTTTGGAGCCGATAGAACAAGAGAGCTAATGAGTGACTTAGATGAGAAGAAAATCTACACACTAACGGCAGATGAACTCTCTAAAGTTCAAGAGATTTTTGTAGCTGATTTTTGTAGTGATGAAGAGGGCAGAGAGTATATTAAAAAGAGTTTTGATGAGGGTTATTTAATGGATCCACACACTGCAACTTGTTTTAAAGCACATGAGAGTTGTGCAACAAAAAATATCCCAAGCATCATCTACTCAACTGCAGAGTGGACAAAGTTCTCTCCAGTTATAGCAAATGCACTAACAGGCGAGGTCGATGCAAAAGATATTGTAGCTCTAAAGAGCATCTCAAAAACTGCAAACGTGAAAATCCCAGATATGATAAATGAACTCTTTAGTAAAGAGATAATCCACGACACTATCATAGAAAAAGAAGATATAGAAAAAGAGATATTGAAGTTTTTGTAAGTGAGGCTGATTGAGCTGAACTAGTTCCAACGCTCCGCGTTGGAAGTCATATATCTTCTTGCGTGTTGCATATATATAGACTCCCACGCAGAGCATGGGAGCCAGAGAGAAGTCCCATTTCGAACTAGTTCCAACGCTCTGCGTTGGAAGTCATATATCTTCTTGCGTGTTGCATATATAGACTCCCACGCAGAGCATGGGAGCCAGAGAAAAAGAAGATATAGAAAAAGAGATATTGAAGTTTTTGTAAGTGAGGCTGATTGAGCTGAACTAGTTCCAACGCTCCGCGTTGGAACTCATATATCTTCTTGCGTGTTGCATATATAGACTCCCACGCAGAGCATGGGAGCCAGAGAGAGAAAAATAAGATATAGAAAAAGAGATATTGAAGTTTTTGTAGTCGAGGTTAGTGTATTTTGAACTAGTTCCAACGCTCTGCGTTGTAACTCATATATCTTCTTGCGTGTCGCATATATATAGACTCCCACGCAGAGCTTGGGAGCCAGAGAGGTTATAACTCTTTTGCTTTTTTGTAAGCTTTAGCAATAGCATCCATACAAGCACTTCTAACATTTCCATCTTCTAGTGCTCCATAACCAGCGGCTGTTGTTCCACCAGGGCTCATTACTCCATCTTTAAGTAGGGCTGGATGGATATCTTGTATCAATTCCCCAAATCCGCCAAAAAGGCCTCTCATAACAATCATAGCATCTTCTCTTCTTAGGCCTTGTTTTACAGCGCCATCAGCTAGAGCTTCTGCAATTAGAGCTAGATATGCAGGGCCGCTTCCAGCAAGACCCGTAGCGATGTCAAGCTCTTTTTGGCTTGATAGCCATAGAGTTGTACCAATAGAGCCTAAAATCTCTTCAGCTTCTTCTTTAAACTCTATATCTCCCGTTAGTGTTGTCATAGACTTTCTTACACTTGCAGCTAGGTTTGGCATCGTTCTTACAACTGCTCCAGAGTTCAGAGATGATTTTATTCTCTCGATGCTAGTTCCGGCTAAAACTGAGTAGATAACTCTTGCTTTTCCTTTTAGTTTTTTAGAGATTTCATCTATATTTGCAGGTTTAACGCAGAGTAAAACTGTTTTGCCATCCATGTTAAAACCATCTAAGAGATGCTTGTTTACGCTCACTCCTACTTCTATCTCAAAATCTTGAAGTTTTTTAACATCTCTTCCCACAACTTCGAGGTTATAGTCATCCTTTAAACCTTTTGCGATGCTCAGTGCCATATTTCCGTTACCAATGAATGTGATTGTTTTCATAATAGTCCCTTAAAGTTTTTATGCTAGTATAACATACATAAATTATGCAAAAAGCATGGTTTAAAAAGGCGATAAATGAACAGGTTAGTATTAAAAGTAGGAAGTGCGGTACTTACGCACAACAACGAGATAGCAAAAGAAAGAATATTGAATCTTGTAACACTCATAGCAAAGCTAAGAGCAAAGTATGATGTTTTACTGGTAACTTCGGGTGCGGTTGCGGCTGGATACTCAGCATTGAAACTAGATACGAAGAAGCAGATTGGCAAAAAGGCCATAGCATCTGCTGGCCAGCCAATACTTATGGCGAGTTACAAGAAAAAGTTTGATATTTACAACATTGATACAGCTCAAATACTTCTAACTGAAGATGATTTCGATTCAAGAAAAAGAACAAAAATGTTTCAAGATATTATAGATGCACATCTATCACATAATATATTACCAATCATAAATGAAAATGACATAACATCAACTCCTGAACAACTCTTTGGAGATAACGACCAACTCTCAGCAAATGTTGCACACGCGGTAAAAGCTGATATGCTAGTTATTTTGAGTGATATAGATGGTTATTTTGACAAAAATCCACAAGAAAATAGTGATGCTAAAATATATAAGGTGTTAAATGAGTTGCCAGAGGGTTCTCTAAGTGAGGAAGCAAGTCCAAATGACCCTTTTGCAACAGGTGGAATAGTGACAAAACTAAAAGCTGCAGATTTTATGCTAAAAAATGGGAGAAAAATGTTTTTAACAAATGGTTTTGACCTCACTTCAGCAGAGCAGTTTTTGCTGCATGATAATCATACATTAGGTACACTTTTTACTCCAAAAGCAGAGACAAAAAGAGAGATAAAAGTAAAAAAATAAACTCAAAGGATTAAGAAATGGAAAATTTTTTAAAAAAAGCAAAAGATGGTAGTAGGGTTTTATCTACAATCAGCGGTAGCAAAAAAAACTCAATACTTCGAGAAATGGCAAACGAGCTTAGAGCTCAAACAAAAGAGATAGTAAAAGCTAATGCACTTGACATGGTAGATGCAGAAAAAAACAATCTCTCAACTGCGCTTAAAGACAGACTTTTACTTGATGATAGTAGAGTTGAAGCTATGGCTGTAGCTATAGAAGAGATAGCAGCACTAAAAGAGCCAGTTGGTCGTGTGCTTGATGGTTGGATTACGGAAGAGGGCTTAAAGATTGAGAAGGTAACTATCCCCATCGGTGTGATTGGCATCATCTATGAGTCTCGTCCAAATGTAACAAGTGATACTGCAGCACTTTGCTTTAAAAGCTCAAATGTTTGCGTGCTAAAAGGCGGAAAAGAAGCCGAGCACTCAAACAAAGCCATAGCAAAAGCTCTTCAAAGTGTGCTGGCAAAAAATGACCTTCCAACAGCTCTTGTTTCGCTCTTAGAAGATTCCTCAAGAGAGGGCGTTGCTAAACTTATAAAGATGGATAAATATGTAGATCTTATCATCCCTCGTGGTGGAGCAGGGCTTATCAAGTATGTGAGTGAAAATGCAACTGTAAGTGTTGTAAAGCACGATAAAGGGCAGTGTCATACATATATAGACAAAGATGCAAAGCTTGACAATGCAATCGCAATAGCGATAAATGCAAAGACTCAAAGACCAGGTGTTTGTAATGCACTAGAGACGCTTTTAGTTGATGAGAAAATTGCAGAGATGGCACTACCAAAGATAAAAGCAGAGTTTGATAAAGCTCATACAGAGTTAAAGGGTTGCTCAAGAACTAGAGCTATTATCGATGTTAAAGAGGCTACTGAGGAAGATTTTGATACTGAGTACCTAGCAAACATCTTAAATATAAAAGTAGTTGATGGTGTTGATGGAGCGATAGAGCATATCATCAGATTTGGTTCAGGTCACTCAGAATCTATCATCAGTGAAAATATTACAACAGCAGAGAAGTTTTTAAATGCTATTGATTCAGCAGTTGTTTATGTAAATGCATCTACTCGTTTTACAGATGGTGGATCTTTTGGTTTTGGTGCTGAAGTTGGCATCAGTACAAACAAACTTCATGCTCGTGGGCCTATGGGAATCGAAGGACTTACAACTTATAAGTTTAAAATCTACGGAAGTGGACAAACAAGGTAGATATATAGCGCAAGTTGATACATATCAACGTCATATGCATAAATCTTTATTACAATAAACTTAAATTATTAAATAAAGGATTGATATGACATTAATACCAAACGAAGCGAAGAAGATTGAAGTAGCGGGTGCTACTGTTGACTTTTTTGAATTAGTAAAAGATGGCATAAGTACTTACTACTTTGACACATCTAAGTGTGGGCCACCAGACCCTATGGTAAATGCGATGAGTGGATTAAGACTTATCAAAAACAACAAAAATGTTCTTGTGATGATAAATCACAAAGCACCAGGCGGACTCTTTGGTAAGCTTGAATCTGACATAGCTCATTGTGTTGAAGATGTAGAGGGTGGCTTAGTTAAAGTTACATTTACAAGTGTAGATGCAGGAGTTGACTCTGATCTAACGCAGACAGCTTGTCACTAAGATAATGTTTTCCATCTCACAAGATTTTGCACCTCCTTTTAAACTAATCTCTCCGTTTTTTATACTCGGAGGTGTCTTCTATCTCTTAGCATCTATATATATCTTCTCTTTTACAGCTGACAATCTTTTTGTACAAGATACAAAAGTCTTGAGTCTAGTGCATCTATTTTTGCTAGGTTTTGTGATGATGGTTATATTTGGAGCTATGGCACAGTTAGTTCCTGTTGTACTTGAAGTTGGGCACTCGGCAGTTGAACTTTTTTATGCAATCTGGCCGCTTCTTGGCATCGGCACTCTTTTGATGGCAGTTGGATTTTTAGAATATCCAGCCCTTTTACCCTATGGTGGGACTGTAGTTCTAATCTCTATGATGATATTTGTTATGGAGATATTTTCAACTATAAAGAAAGTAAAAAAGTTTAGTCTAGTTATAAGTAGTGTTCTCATCTCAAATACTTTTTTGTTTTTTGGCATCATCTTTGGGCTAGTTATGGCGCTTGGATATGCTGGGGTTATCGAAGTTGATATCATCTCACTACTTCGTAGTCATGTATATTTAGTTATAGGTGGCTATATTATAGTGACTTTAATGGGGCTCTCAGTAGTTTTACTTCCGATGTTTGGCTTGTCTCATGGCTTTTCTATGAGACCGCTTGAGATATCCATAGCGACAATGAGTCTATCTGTAGTTTTGGTTGTGATATCTTCATTTGTTGAGTATCTTTTTATAGAGTATATTGCTTATATATTTGCGGTAGCATCTATGATTATCTACTTTTATATGACATACAGCATCTTTAAAACAAGGGCTAGAAAAGAGATAGATATCTATGTAATGTCACTTTTTTATGGATATATCTCAATGTTAGTTGCCCTAGTTTTGGGAGTACTTTCTCTCTTTTTAGCTTATGAACCTCTACTACTAGCTAGTGGTTGGCTGATGTTTTTTGGCTTTTTTGGCTTTGTGATAGTTGGACATATGTATAAAATCATTCCATTTCTTGTCTGGTTTGAGAGATTTTCGCCATTAGTAGGAAAACAAAAAGTTCCAATGCTCGCAGACATGGTACCAAAGAAAAGCTCACACGCACAGTTCATTTTTGGCGCTATAGGCGTGAGTATCATAGCACTTGCAATACTTATGCAAAACGACACAATGATAAAAGCAGGCGCATCATTTTTAGTTGTAGGTGCATTAGCACTTTTTAGAAACGTACTTTTTATGATTAATTATAGATAGTGACGCGAGGTTAAAATCTCGCTTGTGAAAAGTAGATGTGCTTTTTGTAAGTTTTCTAGTTCCAACGCTCCGCGTAGGAATTCATATATATTCTTGGGTGTTATATATATAGACTCCCACGCAGAGCGTGGGAGCCAGAAACGAGGTTAAAACTTCGCTTGCGAAAAGTAGATGTGTTTTTTGGAAGTTTTCTAGTTCCAATGCTCCGCGTAGGAATTCATATATATTCTTGGGTGTTATATATATAGACTCCCACGCAGAGCGTGGGAGTCAGAAAACATGTTTGTGGTTCCGAGCTGAGCAACGATAGAAGAGGCACTAGTGCCGAGGGCTTTCTGCCGAAGCTGTCGTAAGACTCTCTGTGAGAAAACCAAGCGTTAGCGTAGCCAAAGGGACTTGTTCCTTTGGCGTGATAAAACAGATGAAGGGTTTCCTTCATTTTATGAAATAAAATTAAGGAATAAAAAATTATGATGTATTCAAAAGAAGAGTTATTTTTAGCGATATCAACTGTTATAGATCCAGAAGTTGGATTTAATCTTGTGGAGATGGGGCTTATTTACGATGCTTCAAGCGATGATGAGGGTAATGTTAAGGTTACTATGACTCTCTCAACAAAAGCCTGTCCTATGCACCAAATGATAGTTCAATGGGTAAAAGAGTCAGTTGAGAAGATGGCAAATATAAAAAGTGTTGATGTAGAAGTCGTTTGGGAACCAGCGTGGAATATTACAATGGCTGATGAAAATGTTAAAAAGGCTTTAGGGGCTTAAAAATCATTTAAAACCTTTTTTATTGAAGTAGATTTCTTAATGAAATTAAAATTTACAAATTTTAAGTATAATTGCTTTAATTTTACTAAAGGCTTTTTTTGCAAGATATCCCACATATTCCCGTACTATACAAAGAGGTAATCGACTCGTTTAAAGATATAAAAGAGGGGATTATCATCGACTGCACTATGGGATATGGCGGACACTCCTCCATGCTTTTAGAAGCAAATCCAAATATAAAACTCATAGCCATAGACCAAGACCAAACTGCTATAGACTTCTCAACTAAAAAACTAGAAAAATATGCAGATAGAGTAGTCATAAAAAAAGGTCGTTTCTCAAGCATGATAGATGAGATAATTTCAGAATATGGCGCTAAAAATATCAGAGGAATCTTAGCCGATATTGGCGTTTCTTCTTTACAACTTGACCAAAAAGATAGAGGCTTCTCATATGAGAGCGATACTTTAGATATGAGAATGGACAAGAGCGCACCACTTAGTGCTAAAGAGGTTGTAAATGAGTACTCAAAAGAGGAGTTAGAGAGGATTTTATTAGAGTATGGCGAGCTTAGAAATTATAAAAAACTTGTTTCTGCTATAGTCGCATCTAGACCTTTTTTATCTGCAAAAGAGCTAAGCGATGCAACCAAACACCTCCTTCCTCATGGCAAAAAAATCCACCCAGCTACACTTTTGATGCAGGCTATTCGCATAGAGGTAAATGATGAGCTAGGTGAGTTAAAATCACTTTTAAAAAGTATAGAAGACGCAAACTTTGATGATGCCATCATCGCCATCATATCTTTTCACTCACTTGAAGACAGAATAGTAAAACAAACATACTCAAAGTGGTCGAAAAACTGTATCTGTCCAGATGATGCCTTTAGATGCACTTGCTCAAGAGATAACTCTTTAGGTAAAGCACTCACTAAAAAACCCATAACGGCATGTGAAGATGAGCTAAAAACAAATCCTAGAAGCAGAAGTGCTAAGATGAGAGTTTTTCACTATGAAAGATAGAGATGAACTATTAAGCGAAATTGATGAGCTTTTAAATGAAAAGAAGAGACTTGATTTTAAGTACCTTGTTTTTATGCTTTTGATTATGAGTTTTATATCTTTAGCACTCTTTCCTAAAATCTACATACAACAACGCATATACTTCAAAAGTAGAGATATCTCAAAACTAAAAGGCGAGTATGACACGCTTATAGAAGAAAACAAACTTATCAACGCTTCAGTTGAGTCCATCAGATATAAAAATCAGATATTGGATACACTTTTTTAAAACTGCTAACACTACTTTTTTTTGCATAAAATAGGCTAGAGACTCCCAAGTACTACCATTTCTGTTAATTTTTTCATAACATAAACAACGGCGCTAAACCCTATATATCTACCACTTCTAGATGCAGTAGAGATTAAAATAAAAGATAAAACAGAGTAAAAGAATAATATAAGGATAAATTGACTATAATTTCGCCCTACAAAGTAAAGCTTTGTACTACAGGTGGGTCTTTAGCTCAGTTGGTTAGAGCCCTCCGCTCATAACGGAGTGGTCATGTGTTCGAGTCACATAGGACCCACCACCTACACACCGCCTAAACTAGGCACTTTCAAACACTTTATTAACACAAAACAGAATAAGCCTAAAATAGCTTACCCCACTTTTTACCCCACTTTAGTAATGTTTCATATCAAGTTTATATTTGTACTCTAGTATAAAATTAAATTCTTCAAATGTAATTTCATTAGATACAGCATATAAGAGTTTTGTTCTGTAGTTTTTCATGTTTATAAAATCATCTTCTGCATATTCAAGTATAATATTATTAATATCATCATTATATTGATAATCTAAAACAAAAGATATAAATAATTCGATTGGCTGTACTCCGCCGTAATTGTAATTATTATATTTATAACAAATGCTATCATCTGTCAATTCACCTTCTTCATCAAACTTCATAAAATTAACTGCAAACTCATCAAAATAAAAATATAGAATTTTTTCAAAAACTAAACTATCATATGGCTTTAACCATCTTTGAAACAAACCATTAATGTAGTTATCTGATAAATTTAATTTTTCAAACTTATCTATTTTTCCAGTTTCCAAGAACTCTTCAAGTTCTATTTTATTGGTATACATGCTTAATAACTTAATTATAGGTCTTTTATTTTCATCTTTTTTCCAATTAAAATATGTTTGTGGAGAAAAACCAAAGAGTCGAGACATTAATAATTCAATTTTCATAATCGTCCTTATAAATAATAATTAGTAGTATTTTATCTAAAATAATACTAATTAATCAAATAGTTAGCTGTTTTCTTGACAATAGTAACTATTAGTAGTATAATGCTGATATAATTAAATAAACTATTAATAGTTAATAGTGAAGGAAATAAAATGATAGATAAAAAAATAAATAACAAAGAGTTAGAATACATAGTGAACGGGGAAGTTGTAGTTATTGAGGAATTATCAAAAGATGAATTATCAAAAATATTTCATGAAAAATATTTCAAATATGCATGTGATAATTTTGAGCCAAATTACGAAGGTTGGACAGATGAAGAACATATAGCAATCGCTATTGCTAAATTTGAGGGGCTTAAAGATGGTTGCAGAATTACACATCAAGGCGGTGGAATCGCCTATCAAGCGTACGATATAAATGGTTATCATATTGGAAATTACACAGTGTTCAGCGAAGTTGCAAGTGAACATTAGAGAATCGTGATTTTCAAGCAATTTTTAAAGAGTTTCAAATTTTGCAAAAAAATGATGAGGAACATTCTCAAATAAGTTTTTTTGCAACTCAAACTCAAGTTGATGAGCTTGAAGAAATAGCAGAAGAAGAGGGTTTTACAATTGGTCAATTTACTAAAAGTGTAATGCTGACTTTGACAAAAAATAAAAAAATTAGAGAAGAATTAATTACAAAAATAGGAGGACAAGATGATAGATAAAAAAATAAATAACAAAGAATTGAGCCAAGGTTTGATAATTGATAATGTTGAAATTCTACCACCAACTGAAGAGAGCACACTTGCACAACTAAGACAAAAAAGACAAATACCATTTATAAAAATATATGGGAGAGTCTATTATCAAGTAAGTGAGTTGGTGGAATGGGCAAATAGTAAAAAAGTAGCAATAGCAGAATAGTCGTTAGAAATCTTCAAAAATCGTTCTTGGCGGGGCAGATAAAGAAGAAATCTAACTAATTAATACAAAACCATTAACTGAATAAGATAAAGGCTTGTGACTGCAATTATAGCTTCACAAACCTCAAACCTTGTTTAGAAAAATAGATAAGGAATAATAAAATGGCAATCCCAAAATATCTACCATTTCCAATTGGATTCACTAATACAAGAACTTTTATGCAAATTCGTACTGATTTTCCAGGTGCTAGTGGCGTGGGCGCAGCAACCATGCTAATAGATTATGCAGTATCCCAACCTGAGCATGAGTTCTATTTTGCGGATTTGAGCTTTTTGAGCCGCAGTTTCGACGTTAGTCTTAAAATTCTAGAAGACATAGTAATCAGTTATGACTTATTCAGAATTTACGAAAATGAACTAAAACAGAAGGTATGTTCACCTTTCATTATCCAGCAACTTGAGCCTTATTATGAGTCTGTCAGAAACGGAAAAATAGGGGGCGAAATAGCCTCAAAAAAACGTCAAATCAAGCAAAAAGAACAAATCCTTGAGCTTGATAGTAAGTTGAGTCAACTAGACTCAATTCAAGGGGGCTATGTGGGGGCTGGTACTACCCCAGTACCATATAATAAATCAATTAATAAATCAATAAATAAAGAAATAAATAAAACTATCTCTCTAGAACTAGAAGAAGAGAAGAGAGAGGGGTTTGAAGAATTTAGAAAAAGATTCAAAGAAATCCACACAAGCGAAGAGTTCTATGTTAATGGCTACGGGTTAGACAATGTTCCTCTAATTCTCAATCTAGACGGTCTAATTATGAATTCTCAGAATTTGAGATTTTTACCTAAAAAAACGGCATTCGAGATATGGAAGTATCTATATGAGAACAGAGACATTATTCTAGCTAGTTAGAGGTGCTTCTAGCCTCTAGTCTCTAGTCTTCTATTAAGTCTCATGTTTTGGGGCTTAATAGAGGATTATTAAATACTCAAAATCCTCTAATAATAAACCATTGTCGCTAAATCGGAAACCCTGCAATAAACACGGGTTCACGGATTGTCTCCGTCCAAATTTGACTATTAATGTTGTTATATGTTATTGAGTATTAGCATATAATTAATTAAAGATAAAAAATAAGGAGATTGAGATGCAAAAGCATATGAGAGTGGCGAATTTCGCGAAAGCTGTGCAGGATTTTCGCAAAATTAATGAAGCTGGAAGTGTACAGGAATTTAAGCGATATTTAGATGCGAATGGGCTGAAAATCGATAGAAATGACATGTTGAAAGAACTGTATATCGTTGGAAAACAAGTTCAAGAGGCTCAGAGAAATAACAAGGAGAATGAGATGGAAAATAATGAAGAGAAAATAAAATTAAAAAAAATAGATCATTGTACCTATGCGGGACCGGACAATAAGACATATATACTCTTAAACAGCGGCAAACTTAAAGAAGCTCCGCTTGAGTACAATAGAGAGACAATCAAACAACAGAAGATGAAAAACCGTCTTCTTGGGATTGGTGTGGTGATGGTGCTTCTAATGGCTGGTTGGAATGAGTTGCATGGGAAGTGCATAAAGGGAAACATGCAAGAATTAAAACAGGCACAAATCGAGGTTCGTAATACTGCAATTCCGAAAAGCCTAGGTTATTGCTCAGGGCGTTTGAAAAAACCATTAGAAGAAGAGGTTGAAAGAATCATTAAAAAATTTGAGGATCAAAAGTATTGGCTTCAACTCTATCGAACAGAGATGGAAGTGAGCAGAGGACTAATTTCTAAGGTTTTTATCTTTTGGCATCACGACTATACTGTGATAAAGAATGGTAAGAGAGTGTTGTGTGTGCCTGACGGCACAAAGTAGGCTCTTATGAAGAAGATAATAACTAACTATTATCCCGCAATTCTGTGGGATATTCCTGTTTTTGGATTAAAGAGAGAGGTTAAGTCTAATCTTTATAAAAAAGAGATTGCTACGGATGAGAATTTTACTTACATTAAGAGTGATTTGGTTGAGTCTGGATTAAGTACGGCTTCTATGGCTGAAATCTGGGTTTTGAAGTATTTACCTATTGTGTTGGCGATGTATGTTTTGTTTTCTGTGAATATGTATTACCCTTCGATGCTAGGGCTATCTCTTGCTAGTCTTTTTTATGCAGCTTACTCTATTGTTAAGATTAAGGGTTCGGAGTTTTTCGCAAACCTTGGGCTTTTCATATTTTCAATCACCTATATCATACTCTATATTGCCTATTTTCGAGAGCTGCAGGGTTTGAAAATCAACGCAATCATTAACTACGCTATCCAATATTCGCTTATGATTTTCATGTTTGAAAAACTTGTGATGGATATCTTATTACAGAAATATAAGGGTTGGAAGAAAGTTGATAAGGTTAATTTGAGCTATGTGAAGCTTTTTTCTGCTGAAGATGAGAAAAGAGATAAGGCTTTGTTGATTGAGTATAGAAAATATTTCTTTGGATTTTTAGGGACGCTTGCGATTTTAACTTTTATTCTTGGTGGTGGCGAATTTTATAAGAAAGTTATGATTAAAAGTTTGGTTGAGACTAAGATTATGGCTGAGGATAAGAATGAGAAAGCGATTTTAAATCAAAAAAGTGCGAAAGCTATGGAAGAGAGATTGTTAAATCAAGCTAAGAACTTAGGGATTAAGATTAGCGGGAGTGATATTGAGTTGCTTAGAACTGATTTTGATAAGTATATTGAAACTCGACCTATTGCTTATGAGCTAGTTAGAGTTAATGAAAATCAAGAGATTGCTAAGGCTAGTGATGGTTCTGAAATTAATATTGATTTTAGAGATCGCAGGTTTATTACAATTCCTACATTTGTGCAGCTTAATAATGGTGTCTATCGCTGGCATTTCATCTATCGTGGTGTAGTTTGCATAATTTCAAACGCAACGGCAAGAGAGAGGTAATAAGATGAAAAAATATTTATTAGCCATTGGTTTGGTTTTGTTTTTCACTCAAGGAGTAGGTGCGTATGACCCTGTAGCAGATGCAAACGATAATTCTAAAACTACTTACAGTAACGAGCTAGCTGATTTGCAGGCAAACAAGACTACCCTTGTTGAAGTTCAAGAGTCAAATGCGGATGCTTCGTATAAGCAAACTTGGAAAGACAATAGAGCTGGCAAAGTGCAAGAGGTAGAAAAGTATTTTGTGCCAACCGTCACGATGCCGTCTTGTGAATCTCCTATTGATTATGTGTGTCCTTCTCTTGTTTCTGAAAAGATTGCACAGGGGTTCAGAACAAGATTAAATTATATTGATTTAAAAAATGGAAAATTGAGCTGTTCCGTGCTCAATCCTATCACTCAATATCAGACTTTAACAACCCAATCTGAGACTGTTCTGCACACTGAAACCTTTACGAATCAGGCTTGTCAGGAAAAATATTCTACTACTAAAAATATTGACAACAGTGAATCAACGCTGAAACTGATTGAAGAGAACGAGAGCTTTAACGACCAGCTGAAACAACAGGAACTGAAATATACAGTTGATTATAAGAAGAATGGGGATGACAAATTTCTTGATTTAGCGGATATTTTAGATGGATTGGTTAGTTTTAATGTCGAGCTTTTCAATCTTGAACAAACGCTTTTAACTAGGGATTTAAAAACTAGAAGCGGTTATACTGTTTTGCCAAACGATACCATAGTAGAGGGCTTGACTCAGAGTTTTAAGAGCTTCTTTGATATTTGGAATGGAGATGGATTTTCATCTGATAGATTCTATGAGGATGTTCAGACTCAGGCTAGGATTAGAGATGTAAGTGCAGCGTTGGCTGATGACTCTTACTTTATGCTACTTGACTTTTGGCTTAAATCGAATGACTTGATAATTGATATAGTCTCAATTCTGGGATTTATCGTAATTGGGTATTCAGTTTTTTCAACGTGGGCAATGCCTTCTATCACAAGTAGGGTCATGAAACTCAGTCACCATCGTGAAAACGATTTACAGAGGTTCGTTGCTGGGCTTTTTATTGCGATTATGTTTTTTGCTTGGGATGTTGAGAAGTTGAATATTCAGTATGAATCTAAAAGTGATGATATGGTTAAGAGTGAGCTGATAGTTCAACAATCGAATATTCAAGCATTGATTCAATTGTTTTATAGCCAAACCAATTGGGTCGCGGATGGATTCGCAGAAATCGCAATTAGGTCATTTTTATCTGGAACAACAGCTAGTGCAGGGGTTTTTGATGCAGGTCAGATTAAGGCGATGGCAACTGAAAAGAAAATATTAATCAAAGAGCTTGAGAAAAGGTCAACTATTGATATTAAGATGTGTTCCTCGAACTACGATACTAAAGGCCTAATTGACAAATTAAAGCATTATCGAACTCAAAATCTAGACAAGACAGCTGATAACTATGACTTTTATGATTGGAAATCTAAGGGTGGATTGTTTCTCGACCAATCGGCTTCTATATCGACTTTAAGAGCTAACTTTTACCCTAAAACAGAGCGTGAAGCGAATGCGATGATGGAAAGTGGGATTAGCATCTATAACAGTCAAAGTCAGAGTGGAATCGTCGATAAAGATTCGGTTTATAAATTTCGCGAATCTAACTTCTCACCTCTTTCGTTATCTGGCTGCTATCAAAATAAAAAGCAAATGATAGCTGCTCAATCTAGGTTGGATGAGCTGAATGAGTTGTTGAACAATAAAAAATCACAAAGTACTCAACAATCGAAAGTTGAATACTTAAAAGTGATTAGCGAGATTCAATGGGCGAGCTTCGCTAAGATGGGATACCTCTCTATAGCATTTCTACCAGCGACTTCTATGATGATAGATAATATTGGGATTCTTACGGATGATTTGGATAAGAAATCTAAGGCGATTGATGATGCAGTTGCTAAAAATGATGAAGATGCACTTACAGATTTGACGACAGGTTTTATTAAGTCAATAAGTGAGGATTTGCCTTATCTAGCGATGTTTGGCGGCTATCAGCTGGCAAAAATTATCCATCCAATTAAAGATAAGATGATAGATGAAGGTTTACGAAAAGTTGGAAATGCTTCGACTTTAATTACATTTGGAATGGGCAAGGTGGCTGTGAAGACGATTCGCACTTTGAGAAAAGTAAGAAACGCGCTGAAATTCGATAAAGATATAGATGTTTTGGATTTGCAAATCGCGAGTATTATAATTAAATCTATATTTCAATCCATGATATATATTGTGCTTGTAGTCGGTTCCCTCTTCCTTTTTCTATTACTTTTTATTGAAAAATTATTTGTGTTTTTTGCTTCGCTTTTTGGGATTATGTTTGCATTTTCTAAGAATCAGGAACAACGAATTACGAGTTTTGTGAGTAAGGCTTTTGTCGTTGGATTTAAGACAATTCTTATCGTTATATGTGTGTTTTTAGGCATATATGCGGTGTCATTGGCTAGTACTTTTGAGCTTATATTCATCAATAGTTTTTTCAACTCGATGGATACGATTGAAAATGCGAGTTGGGCGTTTAAGATGAGTGAATTTGACTTATCTAATATTGGCACCCTGATGGAAATGTTTCTATATAAGTATCTATTTTACGGAGTTTCAAAGTTTGCTTTTGCAGTTTTGAAGTTGGTTTTGGCGGTTTCAATTATGTGGAAGATGCCTCAGTTTTTTGTGGAATTGGTGTATGAGCGAATGAATAGCGTGGCTGATTCAGTTGGTGAAAGCTTGCAACAAGCAACTCAAACTCATACGGCTAGGGTTTAGATTTAATTTAAAATAAAGGAGTGAAAATGGATGTAAAAGAACTTAAAGATGTGCTTGAAGATATAACTTTTCAAGCACTTAAACTTGAGGGTGCGGTAAGCGAACTCAAGGATATCGAGGATTTGAGCTTGCTCAAAGAGCAGCTCAAGAAGCTGGAAAATTGGAAAATTGATACCACAAGGCTAGAAGAACAGTTTGAGAGAGAAGTCTTGAAAATTGGAAACAAGATTGACAAAATTAAAGACAAGGTGGATTTTAATGAATTAGATGAGATTAATGAAAAGCTCATTGAAATTAATAGAAAAACCAAACCTCAGAAATTTGTGAATCTGATTCTACTTATTATGTTCGCTTTTTTGAGTGGATACGGCTTGAATATTTATAGACCTATCATCCCCGTGAGCTCAGATGATAGACTGATAAAGGTGTTCAAAGATGAGGGCTTGAAGTTGGGTGAAAACAACGAGGCAAGGTACATTGTGATACCAGAAAATTTAAAATTTAAAAAATTGAAAAATGGCTATGCAGTCATGATTCAAAAAAATAAATAAGGAAAATGAGATGAAAAAAGTAAGAATATTAGAGATAGACAATAACAACAATAGTAATGTGTTTTATAACAGTCAAGTAGTGGATAGTGTGAGTGTTAAGGTTGAGGGAGCCGAAGAGGCTTTTTCGGACATGATGTTTGAAATGATGGCTGATGATATCAGATTGGTTTGTGATCTCGGCGGAGGAGATGACTCAAAAGCAGGATTAAAAATAATCTCAAGCAGTGGAATCCCATTTATTTATCTTATACCGATAGGAAACAGTTTGGCACAACTTCAAAATGCTTATGATACTTACAATATGATTGGTGATCCCGAAAATACAATTTTTGTTTTAAATCAAGCGACTAGCATTGAAAAAGCAAAAGAAGAGTTTGTGTTTTGGTATGGTTCTGACAAATACGGAACAGAAGCTTTTTGTGACAAAATTAAAAATCCAAAAACAATTGTTGTTCCCCGAACTCCTCTTTTTGAACTTGCGGCAATGGATGGTGTCACAATTTCAGAACTTGCACAATTTGGAGATGGAATCGAAAAAGCAGATGCTATGAGTTTGTTTTTTGAAAAAAGCGGTGGAGATAAAGAGGTTTTTAAAAATCTAAAGCGAAAATATGATCAGTCCAAACTTGCGAGAGAATATCTTGATGGGGTGCTCAGTCAATTCAAAAAGTTGATTAAAGATACAAACTGCATAGCCGTAGCCTCCTCAAAGGGTGGAGTTGGGAAGTCCACAATATCGTATCACCTTGCAGGTCTAACTCTTCAGGATTAAAAGATGAACCCAAAACTTGAAAAGTTCATAAATAAAAAGCAGGTTGGAAAATCTGTTTTTTATAAGCACAGAGAAGAAATTCTTGAGCTTAAAAGCCGTGGGTTTTCTGCAAAAGTAATTTTAGAATATTTAGAAACGGTTGGAATTAAAGCAAAAAAAAGTAATCTAAATAGATGGTTAAAAAGACAAGTTCAAGATAAGCAAATTGTTCAAAAACCTACAGTTTCAAATCAAACTATTCAAAAACCAAAAGAGTTGATAAAGACAAAAACTCAAGAAGAAGCCCTTGATAAACTGCTAAAACTCTCAAGTAAAAAGATATCCGCGAACGACATGATTAATCACGGAAGAGCGGTCGTGAAGCCCCTTGAATAGGGCAAGGGTACATAGTGGCTACACATCGGCTACATAGCGGTTACATTATGGCTACACATCGGCTACAAGCAACGGCTCCACTCTACGAGTGGGTTCGGTGCCTGAATTATAGAGAAAACTTAATTTAAACTTAAGTTTGGAATTATTCGCAAACTCGTTGAGAATAATTTTAGTTTGATTTTTGGAACAAAACAGCAAAACAAAGGAGTTAATTTTATGTTGGCACAACCAAAATTGACGAGCTCAGATAGTGCGAGAAATTATTTTGAGCAAGACACATACTATATAAATAATGCATATGAACAAGGTTCATTTTATGGCAAACTTAAAGAGGACTTAGGACTTGGCGAGTTTAATTTAGCAGATTTTGACAAGCTTTTAATGGGTCAGAATTTAGAAGGTGAGCAATTGCTCAGATTGACATCGAAAGATTTTGATGAGAGCGGCGAAAGAAAAAGAGCAGCTTGCGATTTGACGTTTGCAGCTGATAAGGATATCTCAATTTTATATGAGGTTTCAGATGATGAAATGAAAAATAAAATCAGAGCTGCTTTTAATAGAAGTATTGATAAATCTCTAGATTTCGCCGAAGCGAATTATAGCTATACAAAAGATAGAAATAACATGAAAGGTAAAAAAGCAGAATCGAAGATGCTTTTTACCAGATTCGATCACTCAGAGAGTCGTAATGATGATATGCACCTTCATGTTCATTGTTTAGCTATGAACATGATTAAAGATGAAAACGGCAATTGGAAAGCTGTTGAATTT
>JAQUFE010000074.1 GCA_028684815.1 Sulfurimonas sp. | reverse complement strand
AAAACCAAAATTTAAACTAAAAAATGCTAGTATCGCCTACTAACTAAAGTGATATTTTTTAAAAGGTATACTCGTGCAAAAATCAAAAAATGCTTTTACTATGATAGAGCTAATCTTTGTTATCGTAATCTTGGGAATTTTAGCGGCTGTGGCACTTCCTAAGCTTGAAAAAACAAAAAGACAGGCTAACATAGTTTCTGGCCGTGCTGATGTTGCAACTATCCGCTCAGCCATTGTAAATGAGAGACAGGCTCAACTTGTAAAGGGTAACGCTAGCTATATACCAAACTTAAGTGACAATAGCACAACCCTCTTTACTGGGAGCGGAACAGTTCCAGCTGAAGAAAAAGATCATAATAGAACACTTATGATGTATGGTATCAAAGCAGGTTCACAAATAGATGGATGGACGGTAAAAGATGATGCCTTTTTAGTCTATGATTACGCAGTAAATGGGACTAAAACAGAGTTTATATATACTCCGGTTGATGGTAAGTTTATGTGCGCGGAAGATATAGCTGACTGTAACGCCTTAGCTAACTAGAGGGTATTTTGCACTACTATAATATATCACTTTTAGGATCCCCTCTTGAGCCATTTACATATTGCTCAACTTCTGAGATAAAACTATTAACAAAAGTAAGTATAGATGTAAGAAATCGAACTACTGATGGCGTAGTTATAGAGAAGGTTCAAAAGCCAGAATTTAAAACAAATGAGGTTTTGAGTCAGAGTGAGTTTTTTTACTCACAAAAACAGCTTGAACTCGCTCGTTTTATCTCTACTTACTATATCTGTTCTTTGGGTGAAGCTTTAGGGATTATGATGCCTTTTAGTGGCATCTCGCAGGACGAAGTTAAAACCTCGATTCCTAAGAACTGCCAATTCGGAAGCGATGCTTTAGCTCCTTCTGTGTCTTGTGAGGTTAAAACTTCACCTCCTAAGACTAGGCAACTTGCAATATCTAAAGAAAGCGATACTTTTAGGAATGCTAGCCAACGGCATTCTCCACGAGAAGCTTCGCAGAAGAGTGAGACTGAAGCTTTACTTTCTGATACAAAGCCTGCATCTACGATAAAACTCTCACAAAAACAAGAAGAGGCATTAGAGTTTTTAAAACAGCACCAAACATCTCTGCTCTTTGGAGATACAGGAAGTGGAAAAACTGAGATTTATATGAAGTATTTTGAGCAGATGATAGCCAAAAATAGGCGCTCTATCTTTTTGATGCCAGAGATTTCACTTACACCTCAGATGAACAAAAGGCTCCAAGCTCACTTTGGTGAAGATGTTGTGATGTGGCACTCAAAACTCACTCCACTTCAAAAGAAAAAAGCACTTATAAAGATTTATGATGGGAGTGCCAAAATAGTAGCAGGCCCTCGTTCAGCTCTCTTTTTACCCATAAAAGATTTGGGGCTAATCGTTGTAGATGAGGAGCATGATGATAGTTACAAATCATCTTCAAGACCACGCTATCATGCAAGGGATTTGAGCATCTATATGGGGAAACTCTACGGGGCTGAGGTACTTTTAGGAAGTGCGACACCATCTCTTAGCTCCTATGTGAAATTTCCTCATACAAGACTAAAAGGTACACACTTTAGTGCCAAAAAAGAGTTTATCTATGAAAAGTCAAAAGAGGATCTCTCACCTCTAATCTTTGAGCAGATAAAAAAAGCGTTAGATGCAAAAGAGCAAGTGATAGTTTTTCTGCCAACTAGAGCAAACTTTAAGTATTTGGTATGTGAGAGTTGTGGTGCTAGTGTTGAGTGCGTCTTTTGCAGTGTTGGTATGAGTATACATGAAAAATCAAACGCTCTAAAATGCCACTATTGTAACTACGCGCAGGCCATTCCTAAGGTTTGCACTAAGTGTGAAAGTGGCTCTTTGATAAGTTCTAGGTTAGGAACGGCGGAGGCTCTAAGAGTGATACAAGAGAAGTTTAGCGGCGCTAAGGTTGAGCTTTTTGATAGAGATGCTATAACGAGTGCTAAAAAGCTAAGAGATGCACTAGAGAGGTTTAACACACAAGAGACTAACATCTTGGTTGGAACTCAGATGCTAAGTAAAGGACATGACTATCATGGTGTTACTTTAGCGGTAGTTTTAGGGCTTGACAATATGCTAAATATGAGTGATTATAGAGCTAGACAAAATGCTCTTTCCTCACTTATCCAAGTCTCAGGAAGAAGTGGGAGAGCAAAAGATGCTAAAGTTTTAGTTCAAACCTTTAATGAAGAGTTTTTTAGTAAGTTTATAGATAACTATGATGCTTTTTTGCAAGAAGAGATAGGTTTTAGAGAGGGGCTTTATCCGCCATATAAAAAACTTTGTCGCATCTTGTTTTCACACAAAAATGGTACAAAAGCAGAAGATGAGATGCATAAGATGTTAGAGAGTTTATCTAGCATAAGAGAGATAGAGATAGTTGGTTTTGGGAAGTGTGCGGTTGAGAGAGTGGCAGATAAGTATAGGTTTGAGATACTTCTTCGCTCTGATAAAAGTACAAATATCATAAGAGCTATAAAGTCGTGCAAAGTTGCTTTAGCTGAGGTTGATATGGATCCTATAGAGTTTTCTTAATGCTAAGGAATATTTCTCCTTACAATTAAAACGAGTTGTTTAGATACACGTTCCGCCATTGTTGAAGTAACAAACACTCTCTTTTTTTGCAGGTTTTTCATACTTAGTTTGGTTGCTAAGATGCAACTCTATACTTTGGTCATAGTTCTCTTTGAGCTTAACAAAAGCATTATACTCTTTGCCTTTTAGCTTCTTCGTTGTGACTTGGACTACATTTAGAGGATTTATAGCGACACCATGTTTTCTAAGCTCAAAATGAAGATGAGGGCCGGTTGAGCGACCAGTAGTTCCAACATAGCCGATAGTGTGTCCTTTTTTTACATAGATACCGTTGCGGATGCCATTACGAAATGATTTTAGATGCGCATATCTAGTCTCATATCCATCAGCATGGCGAATTTTTATAAGGTTTCCGTAGCTTCCAAGTCTAGCTGCATAGGTAATAGTTCCAGCCCCAGCAGCTACGACTGGAGTGCCGCGTCTAGCTGCATAGTCGATTCCTAAATGAGCCTTCCATTTATTTAAAACAGGGTGAAATCTTCTTTTTGTAAAGTAAGAGGAGATTCTAGTAGCTTGGACAGGACGAGCTAGTAAAAAGCCCTCAACCTCATGACCCTTTGCATCGTAATATCTCTCATCATCGTTAAGATAGATAAAGTTCTTTTTCTTTTGCATCTCTATCATGGCTGCTTTTAGGCTTGGCATGGAAAAAGGGCGGCCTAGGCGGTATTTTTGATCATATATCATAACTAAAGTATCACCTTTTCTTAAATCTCTCTTGAAGTTGAGTGAGTTTTTAAAGTTTGAGACAAAGATTTGTGCTAGTTTATTTGAGCCAGTCTCTTTCATGATATCGTAATGAGGAGAGTTGTTAATAGTGAGTGTAAAGGCTTCTGTTCTTGTCTCACTTATGATGGGGATAGCTTCAAAATTATACTCATCATTATGTTTATATATGTGAACTTGAAGCTCGTCATTTAGAGGAAGTAGAGCTTGCTCGATCACCCCATTGTCATCTCGGAGTATTTGACAATGAACGCCTGCTCTCATCTCTTCTGTTAGCTCTTGGTCATCTTTTTCAAGTCCATAATAAAGTTTATAAGTTGGAAGGTTGTGTCTCTCTAAAAAAATCAAGTAAGTTTCGTCTTTGACCCATCTAAAGCGTTCTACTTGAGCGCTAAAAAGTGTAGTTGTTAGTATTAGAAGTAAAAAAAATCGTATCATAAAGTTATTGCCTATAAAAAAATATTTTGTAACCTTATCAAAAATTGGCTTAGTTAAGATATAATCACTCCACTATTATTTGAAAAAAAGAGAGTTTATGAAGTATATATTTTTAGTTATGTTTTTAGTTTTACAATCTTTTGCAGGGGTTGTAAAGTCGCCAATAGTGAGTGTTGATGAAAAAAATTCACAAGCAACAATAGAGATAGATAAGATAGATGTAGGCATAAGTGGATTTATATTCCACAAGCTAGGGGATAAGCAAGGAGTGATACTTAAAAACATTGTTGTAAGCTCTTATGATAAAGATTCTAAAATTGCAACCCTAGATATGTCTACTTTTGATGCGCTAAGAAACAATGCGCTTCCAGATGGAAAGTGGAGTGTTAGCGTTGGTGATGAAGCCATTTTAGCTTTTGGTTACACAAGAGGACTCCTAATCGCACCAAATGAAGATATATATCATAGAATCACTAGAAGTGTAAAGGATCTACAATGGGTGCATCCAGATCTTTTTGCAACAACTCTATCTTTCTTTGGGCATCCAACGCCACTTAGAGAGGACTTTACAAAGTTCTCTATAGCAACTTCTGTGGGGCTAGTTTTTATATTCTTGGATGAAAAACTCTTTACTCTAGATGCAAAGAGTTTTAAAATCCTAAATATTACAGATGCCGCTTTGAAACAAGAGGAGATAAATCTTCCTTTTTATACGAGAGTTGAAGAGATAGATGCGGCGTGGTGGGGGGAGGGGAGCAATGAGTTAAAAGCTTACGAACCTCACTACTATGAGCTTTTAAGTAAGGCAAATCCAGACAACAAAGAGCTCAGTAGTTTGATAAAAAACTATAAGGCAAAAGGTTTAAAATGATTGATAAAAAACACTTAGAATATCTAACGAGTATAGTTACACAGGAAAATATCTATAGCGACAAGGCGCATCTTATAGCCTACTCATACGATGCTACAAGAGAGCATTTTGAGCCAGATGCTGTAATCTTTCCAAGAGATGAAGATGATATTAGTCGCATCTTAAAGTACTGCAATGAGCATAGAATTATTATAGTTCCTCGCGGAGCTGGAAGTGGTTTTACAGGTGGTGCACTTCCTAGTAGCGGTGGGATTGTTCTAGCAATGGAAAAACATATGAACAAAATCTTAGAGATAGATATGAAAAATATGGTAGCCATCGTTCAGCCTGGTGTGATAAACATGGACTTGCAAAGAGCTGTAGAAGAAGTAGGGCTTTTTTATCCGCCAGATCCAGCAAGCCAAGACTACTCTAGCATTGGTGGAAATGTAAGCGAAAATGCTGGTGGTATGAGAGCTGCAAAGTATGGCATCACGAAAGATTATGTGATGGCTACTCGCGCTGTTTTGCCAAATGGCGATATCATAAAAGCTGGAAAGAGAACTATCAAAGATGTAGCAGGTTACAACATAAGCGGCATCTTAATCGCTTCAGAGGGAACCTTAGCAGTTCTTAGTGAGATAACTCTTAGGCTTATCCCAAAACCAAAGTTGACTAAGACTGCGATGGGAATATTTCCAACTGTAAAAGATGCGATGGAAGCAGTTTATAAAACTATGGCTAGTGGGATTACCCCTGTTGCTATGGAGTTTTTAGATAACTTAACCATTAGAGCTGTGGAGCAGACTTTTAAAAAGGGACTTCCAGTCGATGCTGGAGCACTCTTAGTGACTGATGTTGATGGAAATCTAGAAGAGGATTTAAACTTTCAACTCGCACAAATTGAGAA
Organism: Sulfurimonas sp.; assembly: GCA_028684815.1. Classification (GTDB taxonomy): domain Bacteria; phylum Campylobacterota; class Campylobacteria; order Campylobacterales; family Sulfurimonadaceae; genus Sulfurimonas. Next base: position 75 of record JAQUFE010000074.1, on the reverse strand, counting down.
GGTTTTTCGTGAGAATGGATGCAGTGAGTTTAGAGTTGCAAAAGATAAGGCAGAAGCTGCTGATATCTGGTTTGC
>JAQUFE010000034.1 GCA_028684815.1 Sulfurimonas sp. | reverse complement strand
CCATGATGAGCACCTATCTCACAGATAACTGCATCTTTACTTAAAAAACCCTCATCTACTAAAGAGATAATATGCTTTGCAACGCTCCCACCAAAAAACTTACTTGTACTTACAGAGGTGTAAAAATCGCCCTCTTTTCCTATAGCCTTATAAGTAGCATAATATCCATCATCACTATAGAGCCATTCGCTCATATACTCACTAAATCTACTCATCTCTTGTACATCTCATAAAGTGTTAAAAGCTCTAACTGCTTATCTATTTCAAATATTTTCAAATCAATCGCTTGAATTAGCACAGAATTTTTCAACAAATCAACATCATAACTTGTCTTATATCCAGCACTATACATCTCCTGTGTCTCAGAGAGCAGCTTCTCATAAAGCTCTCTATTTTGGATGCTCAAACCTATCTTTTTTTCAAAGTTCTCTATATTTTGTGCTACCTCTTCAAAAAGTGCTTTTAGCTCTCTTTTTCTATCTTCTACAACAAGTTGACTTTTTAAATAGTCTATACGCGAGGCTTCTATATCCCTAAAACTGTTTATATCAAGGGGCATAGAGACTTTAAGACCATAGTCATAGTAGTCTCTCTCCTTTTGTGATCCAAATTTATATGTAGTATCACTTTTATTCCAGTTATATCCAGCGGTCAAACTCACTCTTGGGAGATACTTAGTAGTTGTTACATCTTTGTTGTATCTATTTTTCTCTATATCACTCTTAGATATATCTAGCACTATATTATTGGCTAAAAACTGCTCTTTTGTTAGGCTCTCTAAGCTTGGAACCTCTGCACTCTCATAGGCCATATCGCTAATAGCGTTGAACTTTGAGATGAGTCGTTCCTTGTTTGTTTGTATGTCGTAGAGAGCCTGTGTAACCACATTTCTCTCAATGATAGCGTTATCCAAAAAGCCAGAATCAAGTTGCCCGTTTAAGTATTGTTCTTGCTTTTGAGCTAAGTTTATCTCAGAGTTTTTTATCTGTAACTCTTGTTTTTTTATCTTAAAATCCATCTGCTTTATCTGCATCAAAAGTGAGATAGCATCTTTTACTAGCCTTCTTTGTGCAGCTTCTACAGAGAAATTTGAGTAGATTCTTGAAGCCTCTGCAAACTTGATGCCGTAGTAGATGCCACCACTTGCAAATATTGGCTGATCCATCTTCACAGCTGCATTCTCTGTAGTTTGCTCCTCATCGTAAGGATTACTTTTAGAGTAACTATATTGCAAGTTCACGGGAGCTATCCATGAGTCACGAAGTTTTGAACTCTCTGCATCTACTTTGTCGTAGTCATACTTAAACTGCTCTTTTTTGTTATCTGATATATACGCTTCTAGTGATTCCTCTGCTAAAGCTGCACTACAAAGAAGTGACAGCGTTATTAAGAGATATGAAACCTTCATCTATTTCCTCTTTCGTTATAGTTAGTGGTGGTAAAAATCTAAGAGTATTCCTTCCAGCTCTTAGCACTATCACGCCCTCTTCCCTTGCATTTGAGATAACTTTTGCTAAAGTCTGGGCATCTCTTACTCTAAGTCCGCACATCAAACCGATGCCAACTTTAGAGGTAAATACTTCTTTGTGCAAGTCACAAAACTCTTGAAGTTTATGGTTAAAGTACTCTGTTGTCTCTTTTAGCCCTCCGCTCTTCGCATACTCATCTAAAATATCAACAACTTCACAAGCAGCACTGGTGCTAAGAAAATTTCCACCAAAAGTTGAGCCGTGATCTCCATGAGAGAAAATCTCTTTTAGAGATGTCATAACTACACCGATTGGAACACCACCAGCTAAACCTTTTGCAAGGGTTATGATATCTGGCTGGATTTCATAAACATTAGATGCTAAAAACTCTCCAGTTCTATATACCCCAGTTTGAACTTCATCTACTATTAGCAAGATATTTTTCTCTTTTAGCATCTTTGCTAGTGCTTGAATTCTCTCTTTATCAAGTGGTTCAACTCCGCCCTCACCTTGAACAAGCTCTATCATAACGGCTACTGTATGGTTATCTAAAAGTGACTCAACTTGCTCAATATCATTTGCATATACAAAACCATCAGGATATGGTCCAAAGTAGTTGTGCATAAGCTCTTGCCCTGTTGACTTTAGCGTTGTTATAGTTCTTCCATGAAATGAGTTTTGAAGTGTTATAACTTTATATCTCTTAACCTCTCCATCTCTCTCTCCAAACTTTCTTGCTATCTTTATAGCACCCTCATTTGCTTCAGCTCCACTATTTCCAAAAAAACACATCATATCATAGCCACTTGACTCAACTATTTTTTTTGCAGCCTCTGCTTGAGATGCTATATAGTAGAGATTTGACGTGTGTGTTAGTTTTGAAATCTGCTTTGTGATGGCATCATTTACTCTTTTATTTGCATGCCCAACACTTACCACTCCGATGCCAGATGCAAAGTCAATATACTTTTTATCATTTACATCTACTAGTCTTGCGCCACTTCCACTTACAAACTCTACATCTGCTCTTGCATAAGTTGGTAGGATATATTTTTTATCTAACTCTTTTGTATTACTCATTATTAATTCCTCTAAAATATTTTTGCTATTATAGGTCTTTTATTATTAAACAATTTCTTACTTTGATGGTAAAGTACAATCAAATTCATCTATAAACTCAAATTTACCAGACGGAGTATCAAAACCCTCATCTCTAAAGAGTCCAAGCATAGCACTAAAAGCATCAATCGCCCTTAAGATTTCTTCTTGATCTATACATGTCTTCACACCAGCACCGCAGATTATAGCCACTTTTTTACTCTCTACTAGCTCAAGCACTCTCTCAATCTCGCCAAGATCAACATCTATCTCTTTAAGAGTAGAGACTATACGAATAGATTGAGTTAGTTCATAAAAATCTTCAAATCCATCTGTATGTTTTTGCAAATACTCTACATCAGTACTCTCATAGATATACAAAAACCTACAAAGAAGCATTGCAAGAAAAAAATCTCCTTTTGCTTTTATAGAGATATGTAGATCTGCCATCTTAGCAATCTCTGTCTTTAGAGGGTCTATCACTATGATTTTTTTATTTTTCAAGCACTCAGATAACTCTAAATTATTCAAATCTGGAGTTTTCCCCCAAAATATAACTACATCTGATTTTTCTATCTCTTTGTGCATCTATTTATCTTTTAACTCTATTGTTGCTAACTTTGAGAAGAGCTTTGGAGAGTCTATAATGATTTGAGCTAAGTATTTTGAAATATTTTTCGCATCTGCTATTTTTAGGAGTCTGGAGATTTTATAATCAGTTTTTTGCCCATCTATATATACAGTTTTTTCTTTTGCATCTGCTACATCTGTCTCATCAAGATAAATGCTAAGTTTTGCTTTAGAGATGTCAGCTACCTTTGCAAGTGGAGTTGAGATATTTACAACTTGACCACTCTTTACTAAAATATCGTAGAGTACAAAGCCTTCATGTTTAAGGTTTTTATCTTTAACATCTCTTAAGAGGCGAGCTTGTCTTAGTTTTAAGTCTGCTATTTGAACTTTAAGATTTAGTATCTCTTTTTGTGTATTTAAGTATAAGTTTTCACTTGAGATTAGTTCATGAAACTCTCTATCTTTTTCTACTGTTGATTTGAACTTCAAATCTTCTATTCTTTTATAGTTCTCTCTCTTTCTTTGGAGTGAATTTTCTAAGTTTAGTAAAACCTCTTCATTTACTTTAACTACATCTTGCAAATGCTCTAGTTTATCTTTTATAAATCCCAACTCAGCTATATCAAGTTCATCATCTATCTCTATATAAGCCTTTGTGCCAAGCTTCTTTCCAATCATATCTTCATCTATAAAGAGCACTAAGCCTAAAACATTTGAAGATATCTCCCTAATCTCGTAAGGTTCTACCTTTGAGTAGTAAACTTTTGCAGATGCTAGAGTAAACGTTAAAATCATAATTGCTAATATTTTCACTTTTAATAACCTATATTAAATTTGGAGTCATTTTACCATTTCATCGCTAATATTCAAGCACAGTTTCATCATATTTTCGCTATTATTTACAAAGATTAATTCAAGGGGTAACAATGTCAGTTCTGTCCAAAGTTGATTCTACTACAAATTTAGCTAAAAATAATGAACTTCAACTTTTAGTTTTTAGAATCAACAATCATAAAGACTCTGCTTACTATGCAATAAATGTTTTTAAGACAAGAGAAGTTGTGGAGTCTAAAAATCACTTTTTAACTCAGATTCCTTCAGCTCATAAACTGTTAGAGGGGACCATTATACTTCGTGGCCTTCAAATCCCCATATTAAACCTACCTGCATGGTTAGGTACTACCCTTACAAAAGAAGAGATTAAAAGATCAAACATCCTTATTTGTGACTTTAATGGTGTTATTATTGGTCTTAGAATTATGTCTGCATACAGAGTTATTAAGAAAAACTGGAATGAGATGCATGCGCCTGACAGCTACAGACTAAAAGATGATGGTGTAGTTATGAATGACACTAGACTTGAAGATGGAAGCCTCTGCCTTATACTTGATTATGAGAAACTTTTAGCGGATGTAGTGCCTCAAGCCATGGTTGATGTAACAGAATCTCCTACTAATCTTACAGAATTAAATATTCCTATAAAACTACTAAAAGGCACTGTTCTTATTGCTGAGGACTCAAAAACTGCACAAAGACACCTAAGCCAGATATTTAAAAATGCAAATATAAATATGAAAATGTTTGACAATGGAAAAAAGCTAATTGATTATGTTTTAGAGTTAGAGGACCCATCTAAAATACCAGCTATTATTACAGATATTGAGATGCCAGAGATGTCTGGCTTTACTGTAATTAAGCTTCTTAGAAATGAACCAAGAACAAAGAAAATACCTATAATAGTAAACTCTTCAATGACTGGAAGCAACAACAAAAGAGAAGCTGAGATTTTAGGAGCAGATGGATTTATTGATAAAACAAAGAGTCATAACGTTATACCTCTTATTATAGAGGCGATGAATGCTCAAGAAGTCTTAGCCATAAAAGCTAAATAATCTCACTACTCATCCGTTTATATGGATGAGTAGGAGAACTCTCTACTGAAATAGTGAGATAAGAACACCAGCTGCAACAGCTGAACCAATAACACCCGCAACATTTGGACCCATTGCATGCATTAAAAGCATGTTAGAACGGTCATACTCCATACCAACTTTATTTGATACACGAGCAGCCATTGGAACAGCAGAAACGCCCGCTGAACCGATTAGTGGATTTATCTTATGTCCAGGAAATAAGTTCATTATCTTAGCCATGATTATACCAGCTGCAGTTCCAACTGAAAACGCAACTACACCTAAAACCATAATAAACATAGTATCAGGAACTAGGAACTGATCAGATGCTAGTTTTGAGCCAACACCAAGTCCCAAAAAGATTGTTACTATATTTATAAGCGCATTTTGTAAAGTGTCATTTAATCTCTCAACAACACCTGACTCTTTTAGAAAGTTACCAAACATAAACGCACCTATAAGCGGAGTAGCTTCAGGAAGAACTAAAATCGCTAAGACCAAGACTAAGATAGGAAATATCAACTTCTCTAAACGAGAGACATGTCGAAGTGTAGTCATTCTTATCTTTCTCTCAGCATCTGTAGTTAGTGCTTTCATAATTGGAGGTTGGATAATAGGAACCAATGCCATATATGAGTAAGATGCAACCGCAATAGCACCAAGAAGTTCAGGGGCTAGTTTTGTGGCTATAAAGATGGAAGTTGGACCATCTGCTCCACCAATAATAGAGATAGCTGATGCTTGTTGAAGAGTAAAATCAACAAAGCCCATTTGTGAAAGTGCTACTGCACCAACAAGTGTTCCAAAGATACCAAACTGTGCAGCACCACCAAGGAGTGCAGTTTTAGGGTTTGATAGAAGTGGCCCAAAGTCAGTCATAGCTCCAACACCCATAAAGATGATAATAGGAAACATCTCATTTGAGAGACCCATACTATATATAACACCTAAAAAGCCTGTCTCCCCAGCAATCCCAGCTACTGGAATGTTGGCTAAAAGCCCACCAAAAGCTATAGGCAAGAGTAAAAGTGGCTCAAAGCCTTTTTTAATGGCTAAGTAAAAGAGCAAAAATGTGATTAGTATCATAATCACACGTCCCCAAGATTTATGAAAATCGCTCATATCTTCGCCATGAGCACTCTTCTCATTTGGATCTGGATTTATAAGAGCATTTATACCGGTAGATGCTAAAAATCCTGAGACCATCTCAGCAAGCGGCTTAGGTTTGTAATTTTCTTCTTTATGGGTAGACCCATTGGCTGCCTCAGCGTTAGCATGTAGGGCAGCAAAACTAAAAAGTAAGAGTGCAACTATTTTTATAAGAAAAAATCTCATCGTTTATCCTATTACTGCTACGACTTGACCTTCAACAACCTTGTCATTAGTAGCAACATTTATAGCCTTAACAACACCACCACGAGGAGCTACAACATCAATTTCCATCTTCATAGATTCTAATATCATAATAACATCACCCTCATTAACGCTTTGACCTGGATTTGCTACTAGTTTCCAAACATTCCCTGGTAGAAGAGCTTTTATAGAGACTTCACTACCTGTTGACTGAACTGGAGCTGACACAGGAGCTATGCTCTCTCCATCGACTGCTGTAACTTCTATATTAGCGTCACCTTCTGCTACTTGAACACTAAACTTTTGACCATCCACTACTACTGTATAATTTCCACTACCCATATTTGAACTTCCTTTGCAATCTTTTTTCATCTCTGATATTTTACGAACATTTAACTCACCCTTGCCTTTTAGAAAAGCAATACCCTTTTCATGACAAGCAGCAGCGATAAAGATATTTTCTTCTGTAATCTCTATATCTTCATCTTTTAACTTATTTATCCAAGTTTTTAAAGACTTACTCTCATCAGCGTTAGCAATATCGAGAGCTTTTAAAGTAGTAGGTTCTAGTCCTAATTTCTCAGATGCTATCCTTACAACTTCAGGATCTGGTGCAACAGGAGTCTTACCAAAGTAACCTAAAACCATCTTTCCATAACCTGGAGCTATTGCTTTCCATGGCCCTTGCATAACATTGTTTAGAGCTTGTTGGAAGTAAAACTGAGATACTGGAGTCACAGATGTTCCATAACCACCTTTTTCTACAACTTCAGTCATTGCGGCGATTACTTCTGGAAACTTATCTAAGATGTTATTATCACGCATCATCTGAGTATTTGCAGTCAACGCACCACCTGGCATTGGGGAAAATGGAATAATTGGAGATACCATGGTAGCTTCAGGGGGAATGAAATAGTCCGCCAAGCATCTTTGTAACTCTTTTTCATATGTCAAAATTTTGCCAATCTCTAAACCACCAAGGTCATAATCCATACCTTTTGTAGCGTGAAGCATAGTTAAGATATCTGGTTGACTTGTTCCACCACTAACTGGTGCTGCTGCCATATCTATACCATCTACACCAGCTTCTAGTGCTGCCATATAAGCAGAAACTGAAACACCTGCTGTCTCATGAGTATGAAGTCTTAGATGAGTCCCCTCTGGGATTAGTTTACGAGCCATTTTGATAGTATCAAAAACTTTTTGAGGGTTTGAAGTTCCAGATGCATCTTTAAAACAGATACTATCGTATGGGATACCACTATCTAAGATTTCACGAAGTGTTTTTTCATAGAATTCAGTAGTGTGAGCGCCATGGCATCCTGGAGGAAGATCCATCATAGTTACAACCACTTCATGTTTTAGTCCATGGTGAGAAATTCTCTCTCCAGAGTATTTTAGATTTTCAACATCATTAAGAGCATCAAAGTTTCTAATAGTTGTAGTTCCATGTTTTTTAAACATTTTTGCATGAAGGTCTATTAGCTCTTTAGATCCAGTGTCTAGCATAACTGTGTTTACACCACGAGCTAGAGTTTGAAGGTTTGCATCTGGACCTACAATTTGGCGAAATTTATCCATCATCTCAAATGCATCTTCTCTTAAATAGAAGTACAAAGATTGAAATCTTGCACCTCCACCAAATTCAAAGTGGGTTATTCCTGCTCTTTTGGCTGCTTCAACTGCTGGAAAAAAATCATCCATCAGAACTCGACCCCCAAACACGGACTGGAAACCATCTCTAAATGTTGTATCCATTATATCTATATACTTTTTACTCATTCTAATCCTTAACCTTGTCTATGGTGAGAAATTGCGGCACTAATGGCGGCAATGATTTTTTTATTATCTTTTTGATTTGGCGTTTGTGATTCTAAATTTGCAGCTGATGGTTCAGGAAAAAACTTATGAAGCACAGTTGACATAAGATTCATTAACACAATTAGTGTGATTAGAAAGAGAAAAACGGTACCCATTCCTAAAGCCATAAATTTAAAACCCTCTAATATGAGGTTAGTTTCCATAAATCTACCTTTGTAATTACAATTTAGCACGAAAAGTATAGTGTAAAGATGTTTAAATAAAGTTTTGTCTTCTTTCATACTTTTTCAAACTAGCACTATTGTTACCTTTTGATTATATAATTGCCTCAAAATTCAATCCCAAAGTGATGAAATGATAAAAAACAGTGTAAAAAAATTCGGATATATTAACACTATAGAGGGCTATTCTTACCTTCTCTTACTCTTTGTAGCAATGCCTATGAAGTACTTACTAGGCGTTGCAGTGGCGGTTAAAATTGTAGGTATGATTCACGGCATTTTATTTATAATATTTTGTGCTCTATTAATTAGAGCGTGGGAAGAGACAAAGTGGCCTTTTAGTGAGAGTTTGATTTTTTTCATAGCTTCACTTCTTCCTTTTGGTACTTTCTTTACAAAAAAAAGAATAAAATCTTACGAACCAATTAGCAAGAAATAAATTTAATTCACTTTGGTATTGTGATTTTAGGTTCGCTAAAGAAGTAGCCCTGAGAGTAATCAATATCAAGCTCAATTACTTTATTTAATATTTGCTCATTCTCTACAAACTCTGCAATTGTTTTTATTCCCATCTTTTTGGCAAAATCTACAATTGTAGTAACAACAACTTGCGCTTGAGCATTTGTATGAATATCTTTAATTAGCGACCCATCAATTTTTATGTAATCTGGGCTTAATTTCATCAAATATACAAAGTTGCTATATCCTGTTCCAAAATCATCAATTGCGATTTTACAACCAAAACTTTTTACTATATTTAAAAATCTTAAAACCTCTTCAAAATTCTCAATTGATTCAGACTCAACTATCTCAAAAACTACTCTTGAGCCAAAATCATATTTATTTAAAATAGCAACTATAAAATACTCTATCTCTTTATTTAAAATATCTTCAATAGTTAAATTTAGTGAAAATTCCAGATTATTATCTTTAAATATTTCAAAAGTTTTTTCTATCATTGTTTTTGTTATCGTGGGGTAATGCTTTGTCTTTTTCGATATTTCTAAAAAGAGAGATGGAGAGATTAACCTATCTTTAACTCTCAATCTAACGAGCGACTCATATTTCTCTGTAACTCTGTTTTTATTATTTACAATCGGCTGATAAACTGGAACAAAACTATCATCTAAGATTGCTTTCTTTATCTTTTTTGTCCAAAAAATATTGTTTTCATACTCTTTATTTAAAGAGATTTCTTCTATGAATGTTACTATGTTTTCATTACTTCTTATAGCAATTTGCAATGCCATATCAGCAGTTGTTAGAATCTCATTTTTATCTTCAAAAGATATCCCTGTAGTAAAGTTAAAACTTAAATATTCTTCATTAATTTTAACTTTTATGTCATCTAAATTTTTCAATAATTGGCTAATACTGTTTGTAAATTCTTCTTTATCTATATCTGGATTAAATAAAACATATCTATCACCCTGAATATGATAAACATTTGTAGTTTTATTTTTTACAAGATTTGATAAATTCATCCCTATTTGTTTGACTATATGGTCACCTAGTTTATATCCATAAAAATCATTTAGCTCTAAAAAATTATCTATTTTTACAATTGCAAGTGCCGGATTTTTACTGCTATTAATGTCCTTAATTAACTTATATCTGTTTCCAAGATCTGTTAAAACATCGGTTGAAGCTATGACTCTAAGTTGCTCTTGCTGTCTTTTAATCGCTTTTTGCATAGTTAACATTGCACTTGAGAGTTTTGATGTTTCATCATTAGTTTTTGGAATTGTTATCTCTTTAGTAAAGTTACCCTTGGCTATATCAACTGTCAACTTTGTTAGTTCTCTTAGTGGTTCAGTGACTCTTCTTGAAGCAAGAACCATCGTTAAAACTAGTAAAAAAGAGCCAACAATTGCTAGTAATATAGAAATAATTGCCATTTTATGTAATGTTGAAAAAAGCTCATCTTCTGGAAAAACTATAGCTAGAGTAAAATCCGTATCGACTATAGGTACATAGATAAACCAATAATCATCTACTTCTATCATCTGATTGAGAGTAGGAAACTCTTTATCATAAGCTTTCATCACAAGTGAATTATCTGGATGTGATAATATTTTATTCTCTTTAGAGAGTAAAAAGGCGTACCCAGAATCAAGCACAGAGATAGATGAAACCATCTCTTGAATCTTTTGCAAAGATAAGTCAATGGTTAATATTGCCAGAAGTTCATCATTATAAAAAACTGGGTTACTATATGTTGACATCAAAACATTCCCACCACCTTCATCAAAATATGGTTCACTCCATATTGGTTTTTCAAGCTCTATTGGGATTTTATACCAAGGTTTTGTAAGATAATTATAATTTTCTGAAGCTAAATCACTATATAAAATAGTGCCTTCTTTTTTATAAAAGTATGGTGAAAAGAGTGGCATCTGCGAGTTTTTAGGTTTAAATGCAAGTGTTGAGCCAAAAAAGGACTCTCCATATTTTAGAAGCTTTGTTAATCTATTTTCTATATTTTCTTTACTAAAATCACCCTCTTCAAGAAGACGTTTTAAACTGCAAGATGCCACTTCGGCGCTAGAAATGAGAGACTCAATTTCGAATCTACTATTTTTTTCAATTAATTTTGCTTTTTGTGTAGCTTCTCTAAGAAGTTCTTTTTTTAAAAAGAAATAGTTAACACTCCCCGTTAGAAGCAAAACAAAAAGAGCAACACAAACAGAGGTAAATGCAAATCGGATAGAGATACTATTCATAAATTAAGCCTTTTATATTGTAATGAAAGCATAACAAAACTTTATCAAAAATATAGAATGTTATATAGATTTGTGATATATAGTAACAAAAGAAATGTTTTGATAAAATACACTTTAAATTTAATTTTTATGGAGGGACTATGATAGCAGGAATGCATGAGCAAGATTTCGTAGCCTATTTGATTTTTGGTCTGAGCTTAAACTTTTTGTTCTCCATACTTTTTGGAATATATCTTAGTAAAAATATTGGAATACAAGAGATGATGATGTCAAAAGGAGATAAAGAGCAGTCTTTGCTTGTAAGCTTGAGCCTTTTTATACCCTTTGCAAAGATGCTCATCACACTTTATAGAGTGGCAATTTTACAGATTTACTTTTTAAACAAAGGCTACTCTCATAAAGAGTTTTGGATATATATGACAAACAAACAGAGCTAAGCTTACTCATAAAGCTTAGCCGCACATATCTCAAAAATATCTTCCGCCCATAGACCCTTTTTATCAAGCCTCGCTCTTCTTTGAGCTCTATTGAAGTCATCTTTAAACTCTTCATCATCAAAAAGAGGTCTAACTATGGCTAAACCCTTAGCTAAAAGCAGCTCTGAGAGAGTCATCTGCCCTTTTGCGTACAAAACACATTCGCCTCTCTCTTTTGGTCTTATATGATATCTCTGTTGCACTTTTAATAGTCTTTGAGCAAAGTATCTAAGGTCTGGATATTTAGCGTAGATGTTTATTATCATCTCTTTGCAAACTGTGTTATCTTCTGAAATCTCATATAGTCTCTCTAGTGTCAAAACACCGTAGGGATTGCATGTTAAATTGAATTTTGATATATTGAAAGATTGCGTCTCATTTGAGTGTACTGAGGTTAAGATGCCAAGCAAAGGCTCCTTAGCATCTAGAGTAAAACTAAGAAGAAGTGATGAGAGTAAAATCTGTGTTTTTTTTAGCATATGTGATTTTAACATGATATAATTTAAAAATCTTACTACATTCTATAAAGGTGCAAAACTATATGCATGATTTTCAACTAAAACTTATCCTAAGTATTTTGGGTGGGGTTGTTTTTTCATTTATTTTTATAATCTTAGCTTTTGCACTGCCGCTAGACGATAAAACACCGACTTACATAAAGAAACCTCAAGGTTTGCTTGAAAAAGTCTCCGATTCAGTAAAGAAAAAATAGTGAGTGCATTTTAGCACTCACACTCTAAAACTATATAGCTTTAGCGATGATTCTGTTTAGTCTTGTGATAAAACCTGCTGTATCATCAAGTTCTACACCGTCAAAAAGTTTTGCTTGGTCAAGCAGAACATGAGCCGCATCATTTATGAGATTTTGGTCCGCTGAATCTTTTAATTTTATAAGGAGCTCATGCTTTGGATTTATCTGTAAGATTGGCGCAGGTGCTGGTGCTCCTGTATCTTGTCCCATCTGTTTCATCATTTGAGCCATCATATAAGCTGGATCTTCTTTATCTACTTTTAGTTTAACAGGAGAATCTACCAAATCAGATGTAGTCTCAACTGATTTTACAGCATCCCCAAGAGCTGCTTTGAACTCTTTTGCTAAACCTTCAAAAGTTTTTGCAACCTCTTCTTGCTCTTTTTTCTCATCTTCACTCTCATCAAACTTAGCATCTGCTACTGATATAAGTTTATAATCTTTATAGTCAGTTACCATTGGGAAGATGATAGTATCTACCTCTTCATTTAATACTAAAACATCGATGCCACGAGACTTAAACTTCTCTAGTGCTGGAGAAGCTTTTAGCATTGAGAGTGATGTTTTTCCTGTAATGTAATAGATCTCTTTTTTAGCTTCATCTATATTTTTAACAAAATCTTCTATCATAACTTTTTCGTTAGAATTTAGAGTGTTAAACTTCATAAGCTCTAAGATTTTCTCACGATTTGCGAAGTCGCTATAGAGTCCCTCTTTTAAAACATTTCCAAACTCGCTGAAGAATTCTTCATATTTTTCTTTATCTTTTTTAGCCATTTTTGCTAATTCTGAGAGGACTTTTTTCACTGATGCATTTTTTATTTTGTTCATTACTGCATTTGATTGTAAAATCTCACGAGAAACATTTAGAGGCAGATCTTTTGAATCAATCACACCGCGTAAAAATCTAAGATAAGTTGGCATTAACTCTTTTTCATCATCAGTAATAAAAACACGGTTGATATAGAGTTTGATGCCAGTTTGATAGTCAACTCTGTACATATCCATAGGTGCTTTGCTTGGAATATAAAAGAGTGTAGTGTACTCTATTGCACCCTCTGCTTTGTTGTGCATCCATGCTAATGGCTCTTCTGATGAGTGAGCAATTGAGCTATAAAAATCTTTATACTCATCATCTGAAATTTCATTTTTAGAGATTGTCCAGAGTGCATTTGCGCGGTTAATTTGAGTATTTTGTATCTCTGTACGTGATGGCTCTGTCTCTTTAGCATCTTCATCTTTTACAGCTGGTATATGTTTTTCTTTATCCATAAAAATAGGAAATGGAATGTGATTTGAGTATTTTTTAATGATGCTCTCTACTCTGTAAGTCTCTAAAAATTCATCTTCATCATCATTTAGATACATTACTATAGTAGTTCCGTGAGAGTCTCTTGTACCTTTTTCTATCTCAAACTCGCCATCACCAGCACTAGTCCACAGATATGCCTCATCTTCACCTGCTTTTTTAGTTGTAACTTCTACTTTAGATGCAACCATAAAACAAGCATAAAAACCAACACCAAACTGACCTATAAGATTGGAGTCTTTTTTCTGATCTCCAGTTAGGTTTTCCAAGAATGCTTTTGTTCCAGACTTAGCAATAGTTCCTAAGTTGTTCATCAAATCATCTTCATTCATACCAATACCAGAGTCTTTGATAGTTAGAGTCTTCGCCTCTTTATCAGCTACGATATCGATTCTAGGTGCAAAAGTAACTTCCTTGTACTTCTCATCTGTTAAAACTAACATATTGAGTTTGTCTAGTGCATCTGATGCGTTTGAGACAAGCTCACGAAGAAAAATCTCTTTGTTTGAATATAGTGAATGTATCATTAAGTTTAGTATTTGATTTGCTTCTGTTTGAAACTGATGTTTTGCCATCTTAAATGTCCTTTTTTTTTAATTTTATGCATCTTATCGAAAAAAAGTTAATAGTTATAAATGATATCAAAAAAGTTTAGTCTATATGACTCATATATTTTTAGTCTCTTAGCATTTCATAGAGTTTAGATAGTTTGGATAGTTTGGATATAATTATATATTAGACATAAAAATTACGAAAAATATACTTCTTTTTTAGATATTTTAAGGAGCAAAAGTGAATCATGAGATTTTAGAGATGCTAAAACCAACCCCAATACTCAAATCAAAAAAATGTAAGTTTATCTCCTCTCTTATAAGAATTGGTTTACAGTTTGGCATATATATCATCGCTCTTATAGTTTGGTATCTGCAAGATTATTTTATAGCCATAGCATCTTTAATCGCTAGTTATATAGTTATGGGCATTATCCGTTCTAAAGTTAGAAATAGCGTTATACCACCAAAACAAAGAGAGCATCAATATAGTGACAAAGAGATAGCTGACTGGTATGTAGCAAGGGAGTTTTGTTTTGAGAGAAGTAAAAATGAGCTAGAGGTTTTGTAAAACTATGTTTATAAAAAAATTTGAACTGCTTTTTTTAGGCATCATTATCCTAGCATCTTTAGTCTTAGCAAAAAACTACTACGATGATTATAGTTTTAAAACCAACGATATACCTCAAAGCTACAAAGACCGCATCATAGAAAAAGAGCGAGAGGTGCTATCTTTGATGCAGAAAAACTACGGTTTTAGCTTTAGGGTTCCTCTTATTGTTACTGATGAGTTTAAAGGCATGCTCTACGGGCTAACAGCTTACAGAGATGGCGAGATAAAAATCTACCTAAATAAAAAAGTGATGCAAGAGAGTATGGACTATATGATAGATAGCGTTATAGCTCACGAATACGCTCACGCACTTATGTTTAAGCTACAAAACTTTAAAAGAGGCGATGGTCATTCAAAAGAGTGGCAAGACGCTTGTGTGAAACTTGGTGGTATAAAGTGTGAGCAATATGTAAATAGTCACGATGTAGTGATGGGAAAACTCCCTTTTTAAAATACCCTGCGAACATATTTACCTCTTTAGCGGTATAGTCCAACTCTAAACTACTAAAAATTATGGAGACAGTGTGAAAAAAACAATCTTTACTTTTGTAGCTCTTTTACTTTTACTACAGTTCATTCCCGTGGAAAAAACAAATCCACCAATAGACTCAAAACTCACGCTAAACGCAGAGACAAAAGTGATGGAAGTTTTAAAAAAAAGTTGTTATGATTGCCACTCTAATGAGACAAAATGGCCCCTCTACGCTTCCATAGCTCCATTTTCATTTTTTGTAGCATCTCATGTAAATGATGGGCGTAAAGCTCTAAACTTCTCAAACTACAACAACATAGACTCAAAAACAAAAGAAAAACGCCTAAAAAGAGCCATCACAACCATAAAAAACGAACGAATGGCGCTTCCAAGCTATCGCTTTGCCCACGAGAGTGCAAATCTCTCTAAAGAAGAAAATGAGCTACTCATAGCATGGCTAGAAGAAGAGATAAGTATGCTTAGAAATTAAAAAAAAGCAAAAATAGATGTGATATAAATCTATCTATCTATAAAACCTACTCTAACTGCACTTTTATTTCATTTTACTACTATATATGCGGTTATTTAGGTATTATTTTCTTATTAAACAAAATACAGCAAAAAGAAAAAATATGAAATTTTTAATACTTTTTTTATCACTTCTTTCACTCTTATGGGCTGGACCCATTGTAAATATAGACTCAGATAGATTTAGTATTACGGATTTTGAACTAAGCTATTTTATCGATACTACTGATGAAATAAAATTTGAGGATATTAAATCCAAAGAGTTTAAACAAGGTCCTAATGAAGACTCTTTAGGCGTTAAAGTCAAAAATGTTTGGATAAAAATAAAGTTTTTTAATCCAACTAATGAACAACAAACTCTTTTTTTACATCAGGATTTAGCCTATAAATACTCAAGTTTAGATTATTTTGAAGTAGATGGCAGAGATGAACTTATAGATAGTCATACAATCACTCCATATGGTTCGCAAGCCAAAGAGCAACTAAATGGTGCAGATGCCATCTACAAATTTACCCTAAATCCAAGTGAATATAAAACCATATATGTACATCAAAAAACTCTAGCATACCATTTTTACAAGTTTTTAATATTTTCTGAGAAAGAGTCTATTAGCTACTTGATATATGAAAAAGTAGATGCCGTGTTGATATCTGGACTACTTCTGGCTTTAGCACTATACAATTTACTTATCTTTATATCTTCGAGGTATAAAGAGTATCTCTACTACTCCCTATATCTTATATCTTCAACTCTATGGATATTTTATGTATATGGTTCACTAGCACATTACTTTGAAATTTATGGTTATGCTCCTGCTAGATTTAACTTTAGCATAATGATAGCTCCAATTTTTTTAGCGTTATTTATTAAAACCCTCTTTAGGACAAAAGAAAATTATAAATTTGAAAACAAGCTTCTCTCAAGCATCATAATTGTCTCCTCATCAAACTTCGTCTATGGACTTATAGATTTTACTAGCGCCTTAGAGATTATGATTTTATCGCTTAGTTATGCCCTTGTTCTTTTTATGTGGATTAGCATTAACCTCTACATAAAAGGTGATAAACTCATAAAAATATTTCTTTTTGCACATACATTTTATTTGATTTTTAGCGTTTATGCTCTCCTATATTTTATGGGTTTTGTAGATTCTAACTATATATCATCACATGGTACAAGTATTGGTCTTGTCATTGAAGCCTTTTTACTCTCTTACTTGGTTGCATATAAGTTTAAACTAATGGAAGAAGAGAAAGAGGAAGAAAAGCTCAAGCAGATAGAGTTAAAACTCTTAGCATCTACTGACCCAATGACGAAGCTATATAACAGAAGATATTTCACTGAAATATCTAAGAAAGTTTTAGATCTCTCCAAAAGAGAGAGGAAAAACCTCTCTATTCTTATGATAGATATCGATAGATTTAAAAGGGTAAACGACACTTTTGGACATCAGTTTGGTGATGAAGTACTGATAAATCTATCGCGACTTCTACTTGAGAGTCAAAGAAAGAGCGATATAGTTTGTAGATACGGTGGTGAAGAGTTTGTTATACTGCTACCAAATACTGGACTCGAAGATGCCACAATTTTAGCTGAAAAATTAAGAGTCTTAGTAGAAGAATTAACGCTAGTTTCTCCAAAGAATGAGGGGTTTAACTTTACAGTAAGTATTGGTGTAGCTCAAATAGATGTAAAAAATGAAGAAAATATTGAGTTAGCTTTAAAAAGAGCCGATGATGCTCTCTATATTGCTAAAAATAGTGGTAGAAATAGAGTTAGCGCTAAAGTGTAGCTATATATTTTAAAATCTCTTCACTTGAACCACTAAAGGCTACTTGTTTAGATCTTTTTTGAATTTGGTAGTCATACATTGGATCATAATACTCAACTAGAAGAGTCTCTATCCACTCCTTATGCGCTTCTAATGAGCCACTTCGCATCTGCTCAGCAAAAGCGCCCTCAAAGCTCTTGCACACTTCACTATGTCTTTGACTGCCAAGCCTTCTCTCTATTCTATGCATAGCTCCTAGCATCTCTCTCTTCCACTGCTCTAAATCACTAGCATACATTTTTTGAGCTTCAATGACATACTCATCAAAAGTTATCTCTATCCTCTTCTTTATGGGAGTTTGAAGTATGATAAGAGGAGCTTGTGAGATATGTTTTGCAAGATTTTTCGGGATAAACAGGCTTCCCACTCGATTTCCCTCATCTTCAAAAACTAGATTTTCAAAGCCCTTTTCAAGTTTTTGGATAAGATCATAAGCTAGACTATTTTCAAAATCTATCTGAGAAGGTTGTGGAGTAATTTTTTTACCAAAGGATGAACCTCTATGGTTTGCTAAACCCTCAAGATCTATGGAGTTCTCTAAAGTCTTTAGAAGTATAGTTTTACCAGAGCCAGTATGACCTCCAAGTATAATGGGTTTAAACCTTGTACAAGACTCTTCTGTTTGCTCTAGAAGAAAGTTTCTAAAGGCTTTATATCCACCTTTGAGTCGCGTTATATCACATCCTGCACTTTTAAGCCACTCTTGTGATATCTTAGAGCGTTGTCCGCCTCTAAAGCAAAAAAGTTTAGCATCTGGATTTTGTTTTATAAAATCCAACCAAGCTTTAACACGCTCCTCTTTTACAACACCGCTAACAAGTTTATGCCCTAGTTTTATAGCTTCACTATTACCATGTTGTTTATAGCAGATGCCTACTATTTGTCTCTCTTTATCATTGATAAGTGGCAGATTTACAGCACTCTTAAATGTACCTTTTTCAAACTCTATAGGAGCACGAACATCAATAAGCGGTGTAGAGTTTAAAACTATAGATTTAAAATCACTACTGAGCATTGCTTACACTTTTACAAAAAACTATGGTTTTTATACTCTTACCATTGCTAAAAAATCTATTATTTTTGATAACCCAACCTCTACTCTTTTGTACAATCACATCACCACACATAATCTTCTTGTCGGCTCTAAAATCTTTATATAACTCTATTTTTCTATATCTTTCATAATACCCATATAGAGCTAGTAAAAGAATGATTACTATGAAAAAACCAACTCCATATAAGAATGCTTTGTTATTTTTCATATGACATTATATCTTTATTTAAAGCCTACGAGTATCTAAGGATTATTAAATTGGATCCTGAATCAAGTTCAGGATGACAAGCGTACCGTCATTGCGTGCTTGACACGGAAATTAGTTTATATATTAACCAGTTGAATCCTGCATCAAGCCCAGGATGACAAGCGTACCGCCATTGCGTACTTGACACGGAATCTAGTTATAAATTAACCAGAGGATTCATTTATAAAAATGAGACTTTTACTTTGTGCTTGTTAAAGCCTAAAGTCTTTGTGTTTTTTTCTCCCTCTAAGAGCATCTTAAATTGCTCTTGAGTAATAACAGGAAGTGCTATCTCTCTGCCAATAATTTTTTCTATCTTTTTTTGCTCACCATCAAAGAGTGACAAATCACTCTCGCCTCTTACTATCAAAAAATCTGCATTACTATCTTTTGCTTCTATCAAAATCTTACCTGCAATCTTACGAGAAAAATCTTTGTTTACAGCTCTAGAATACGGTGCTAAATCATCCTTTGATGAGTATAGTTTGATATAGTTTGCTTTGGATTTTTTTATAATCTCTTCACATGAATCTTTGTTTAAACCCTCAAACTCAGCTATATTAAATCCATCAAAAAATTGAGTTATTTTTATATCTTCTTTCTTAACTTTTTCATTCAAATCTACTTTTATCTTTGTAGCTTTAGATAACATCTCAAAAAGAGATTTTATTCTTTTTTCTTTATCAACATCGTAGTTTAAAACTCTGTTTTTAAGTGAAGTGTGGTACCAGATGCCATCATCTACAGAAGTAATTAGCTTCATTATTTCATCTCTATACTCAGGTTTTTTCTCAATAATATCAGCAGCAATTAAAAGAGCATGGTCTCCTATATAGTCTCTATCTATCTCATAAGTGTTTGAAGCAAAATAGTCCAACTCAAGATTTTTTGCATACTCATCCATCTCAGTTGGAGTAAGGTACTCTTTAAAAAGAGCAATCTTTTGTAGATAATCTTTCTTATCAATTACCAAATCGTTTAACGCTCTATATATACTCACAGGCTCAATCCTGAGTTTGTGAGATGTCACTACATCTTTAATAAGTTGCCCTGCATCTACATAAAGCTCGTTGATTTTTAGATTAAATTCAGATGCAGCTTCATAAGTAAACGCCTCAATGCTGTTTATTTTGTTTAGAAGTTCTAAGATAGTCTCGCTATCTTTGTATTTTATTTTATACTCTTTATAGTATGGAAGATAATCCACTTTTGAATCAAATTTAAATAACTCTATCTCTACTTCTTTCATCATTTTGCTCTCTTTATAGTTTATCTGCTATTATATAGAGACTCTTCTTTGCATTTAATTATATAGATAAAATCAATTGGATGCTCTGAACAATTATTAAGTTGGATCCCAAATCAAGTTCAGGATGACGTGTATTTTGTCATTTAGTACTCAACACGGAATCTAGTTTATAGATTAATCCGAAGGTTCTATTAACTACCTAAAAATACTCTTTTATTCGCATCTCTTGAGATATCTGAAAAATTATCCAGATATTCTAAGTAGGCTATGAGATACTTTCTACTCAAATCATATCTCTCTTTTAGGTTTGCGATATCTACAAAGCCCTCTTTTTTAATGATGCCTCTCATAGCATCTACTATCATACCTAGACTTCTATGATGGATAAAGATGTTGTGTTGTAGTCTTATAACCTGTTTTTTTGCACAAAGACTCTTTAGAATATCATCGCCCATCTTTCTATCTAAGTCTAAATCATCGTAAATGTTGTAAGGAGCGGTAGGAGCAAGGGATTCTTTTTCAAGTCGCTCTAGGACAATGTTTAAGAGTGAGCTTGTAAAGTCCTCTTTTATCTGGCTACTTCTATAAAGATTTGCCTCTTTAGTTAAAAAGCCCTCCTCTTCTAGCTCATCTAAAACCACTTGTATAAAGCCCTCACTTGCCCATTTTAGGCGGAGTTTTATAGATGAGTTTGAGAGTAGTGCGTATTGGTTTTTTGTGTAGATGCCCTTTATATTTTTATATATAAGCTCTTTTGTAGAGAGTGGGTAGATAACAAGCTCTTTTTCATCTATGAAAGAATTTTTTAGCTCTTTTGCAGCCTTTAATGCATTAGAGTGAGAGAGTGCAAATCTTTGAGCTGAAGAGATTAAACCTAAGCCTTTTTTATGTACTTCGGTTAAAATCTCATAAGCTTTTGCTATATCTTTTTTATCTAACGCTTCAAGTAGAGCCATTTTCTGCTGTTTTTTCATCGGATCGTTGATAGGGTTTAACACAACTCCACCAGCCACACTCTCATTACCATCACGAATGATAACTTTTTCACCAAAGATGCTAAAGATATCCTCATCACTCTTGATATTTGCATATCCACTTTGAAGCGAGTCTTGTGAGTTGTAGAGTAATATCTTTGCATCTAGTTTTTTTGAGCCAATGAAGATGGAGTAGCTTCTGTTGTGATGCAGCGCTTTATCAGCAATAGCATTAAAGGAGATATCTATGGATTTAAAACCCCTAAGATAACCTTTTTTACTGATAATAAAACCTCTTTGAAGACTCTTAGCATCTAAACCACTTATGTTTATAGCAGCTCTATTTGAAATATTTGCGACTTCTACATCTCTCTCGTGAACTTGTAGATTTTTAACTCTTATCTCTTTTTGCAAATCACAGATAAAAAGCTTCTCATCTACCGCTATAGGTTTACCCAAAACACTTCCAGTTACAACAGTTCCAGCACCCTTTAGGCTAAAGGCTCTATCAACATAGTATCTAAAAAAGTTCTCCTCTTGTTTTGAGCTAGCTTCAAGTTTAAAAAGCCTATCTCTTAACTCTTCTATTGTCTTCTCTTGAAATATAGAAGCGCCCATAGTAAACTTTATGTCAAACTCGTAAGATGCAACAAACTCCTCTATATCTATAAGTTTTATCTGCAATTCCTCTTTACTTATAAGGTCAGCTTTGCTTAAAACCAAAACAGCATCTCTAACTCCGAGCAATTTTAAAATCTCAAGATGCTCTATAGTTTGCGGTTTTATCCCCTCAAATGCACTTACAACAATAAGCACGCAGTCAAAACCAAAAGCCCCAGCTATCATGTTTTTTACAAGTCTCTCGTGTCCTGGGACATCTATAAAAGCTATGTTTTTCTCAGCCTTTGTGATATTTGAGAAACTCAAATCTATAGTGATGCCTCTGGCTTTTTCCTCTTTTGTACTATCTCCATCAAAGCCGTTAAGTGCCTTAATAAGTGAGGTTTTACCATGATCTATATGTCCGCAAGTTCCTATGATTAAGTTAGACATCTGCAATCTCATCTATAGCATCTGCTATATTTTGGAGTTGTGTTTTTTGTATGGTTCTAAAATCAAGTAAAAACTCATCATCTTCGATGCGGCCGATGATTGATTTTTCTCGAAATAGTTTTTGGAGTTTTTTAACTTTTATATTTTTTACTTCTACAACTAAAGCTACACTAGGGATGGTTTTGTTTGGCGTAGTTCCGCCGCCGATAAGAGTTTTTGTATCTACTATCTTTGTTTTTATATTTTTTTTGAGCTTTTGTTGAACTTGCATGGCATCTTCTCTTAGCTCATCACAAGAGCGAAACAACATTCTTACAGTTGGAATCTGCTCTTTATTACCCAGTAAAATCGCTTTAAAACTCTCTTCTAGCAGTGCTAAAGTGAGTTTATCTACTCTTAACATCCTAAGGAGTTGGTTCTTCTTTAGCATCTCTATATATTTTTTCTTACCAACTATGATGCCCGCTTGAACACTTCCTAAAAGCTTATCTCCTGAGAAACTTAGTAGTGATGGATTTAGTTTCATAAAGTCCAAAACTGATGGCTCATCAAGCCCGTAAGGTAGGTCAAAAAGATGTCCACTTCCCATATCATAATAATCTATTAGACCTTTTTCTTGTGAGAGTTTTACAATCTCACCAAACTCTACATCTGAGCTAAAACCCTCAATACTATAGTTAGATTTGTGAACTTTCATAAGCATAGAGGTTTTTTTACCTATAGCATCTTCATAGTCATAGAGATGAGTTTTGTTTGTAGTTCCCACTTCAACAAGCTTTGCACCGCTTTGTTTCATCACATCAGGAACTCTAAAACTACCACCAATCTCCACTAATTCCCCACGACTTACTACTACCTCTTTTTTCTTTGCAAAGGTGTTTAAGATAAGAAAAACTGCACTTGCGTTGTTGTTTACTATAAGCACATCTTCGCATCCTAAGAGTCTACAAACACTCTTAGAGATAAGAGAGTATCTCTCCCCTCTCTTGCCGCTTTCTAAGTCAAACTCAAGATTGTTATAGTTTGTCACAAGCTCTTTTACTCTAAGAAAGGCATCTGCATCTATAAGGCTTCTTCCAAGGTTTGTATGAACTATGATGCCAGTTGCATTTATAAGAGTTTGAAGTGATGGCTTTGTAAGCTCTGTGTATCTCTGTAGAAGTGTTTTTACTAATTCATCTTCACTAAAAGTAGTGACTCTCCCACTTAGTATATTTTCTCTTAACTCACTAAGCAACTCTTTAGTCAAACTCATAACTAAAGCGCTTCCTAGTGTTTTAAACTCTTGATGAGCTATAAATTTGTCAACTTTGGGAATTGATTTTAGTAAAAACATTTTTACCCTTTTATCTTGGTTTTATACTTTATGATGTAAACTTCTATCTCACTTTGGGGGGCATGCGATCC
>JAQUFE010000033.1:7527-23724 GCA_028684815.1 Sulfurimonas sp. | reverse complement strand
ATCAAAAGTGACGAGTATTAAAAAAGCATTCGGACACTTTATGCTAAAATACTGTTACAGAAAATATCTCTTTTTAAACTGTCCGAACTCAAACGACATGGGTGTCCGGATACTCCGTTATATGCACTTCAATCGTTTTAGTAGCTTCCCAGCCAGTTATAACTTCTGATTTACCTAAAGCTTTTTTCTCACCAGATGCACCATGACATGCCGCACAACTTTTATATAGTGTTGCACCATCTGCTGCTACTACTGTTAGTGAACCTATTACCGCTAAACCTATTAACACTTTGTTTATAGTTTTCATTTTCTACTCCTTTTATAGTGTAAATTCCTTTGATGAGCAAACTTTGAAAAAGTTTAGCCACAAAAGGTTGGAATTTACTCTGTTTTTTGTTATAGAAGCAGTATAGAAAATAATCGTGGAATGATTGCGGAATCTACCAAGAGATAGAAACTTCTGTCCAGTTATCGAATTTTGATTTTATATTTATAGTCAGATTGTACTCATCACAAATCATCTTTACAATATTTAAACCGATGCCAAAACCACCAACAACCTTATCAAACCTTGCATATCTATCAAACATTAGATTTATATGCTCCTCTTTTATACCTTTACCTGTATCTTTGATGCTAAGTCTGTTTGCATCTAATTTTATATAGATTGAACCACCTATCTTGTTGTACTTAATGGCGTTAGATAAGATATTGTCGATGAGTTTTGAGAGCTTTTTATTGTCGATATGAAGCATAGCATCAGCATCTAGGCAAGTTTTTACTTCTATTTTTTTCATATTTATAAGAAGAGAGAAATATTCAACTCGCTCTTTTATGAGTTCTTTTAAGTTTATATCTTGGTTATCTGATACAACTCTATTGTTTAAAATCAAGTAACTCAAATCATCATATATATTAGAGATCGTCTTTGCTCCTATATCTATGCGGTTGATGCTCTTTAGAAGAAACTTGTCTTTAATACTCTCTTTATCAATAAGCTCTATGTTTGTCATAATCGTACTCACTGGAGTATTTAACTCATGTGTAGTATCTTTTATAAATCTATCTAGTAGATGCAAGGCATCTCGCATGGGCTTTAAAAAGAGTTTTAGCAAAAAATATCCGATAAAAAGCATAGTGATAAAAAACACAGAACCATAGATGCTGATGGTTTTTATAGTTTCATTTAGCCACTCTCTATCATCTAGCATCTCCACTACTATATACTGAGTGTTTAAGTAATACTTCTCTGGTTGGGTTACATATCTTATGATTTTATTGTTTGTGTAAGTTACTTCAGTTAGTGAGTTTATGGGGTTTTGTAGGGTTGAGTATATGAGTTTATACTCCTTGTCGTAGAGTGAAGTTTTAAACTTTTTATCTACTGGGTAGAGCAAAGTGTTTGTTTTATCACTGTGCAACTCTTCTAGAGCTAGTAAAAAATCGTTTGCATATTCATCTAAGAGGATTGTCCTTTGGCTAGATGCTAGCTCTTTTTGTAGAGTGTAGTATAGTGAGACTGTCAAAGCTAAAATGACAATGGTTAAAAAAACATATAGAGATAAGAAGCTATATAGTGTCTTTTTTTCACTTTGTGGTAAATCTATATCCAAGTTTTTTAATACTGACAATTTTCTCTTTCCCTAGGTATTTTCGTAGATTTTTTATATATGTCCTTAGAGCACTCTCGCTTATCTCTTCGCCATATTCCCAAAGAGTAGCATTGATAGTCTCATGAGTGACAAGTGTCTCTTTGTTTTGCAAAAAGAGTTTTAAGAGCTTTGCATCTTTGTTGTTTAGCTGAGTTTCCTCACCATTTATGGTAAGCATATCATTTTTAGTATCATAGTGGATATTTGCATCAATCTCTATTTTATCACTTCTGTTATGAAAAAAGCCTCTTTTTAAAATAGTTTCAACTCTTAACTTCAACTCTTTTAGTGCAAATGGTTTTCTTATATAGTCATCGCATCCACTATCATATCCACACTCTAAATCACGCATAGAGTTTAGTGAAGTGATAAAAATCGCAGGAGTAGTAGAACCCTCATCTCTTAAGGTTTTTAGTATCTCAAAACCATTAATATCTGGAACATTTACATCAAGTAACAAAAGGTCAAAGTTGTTCTCATAGATAGCATCAAGGGCGCTATTACCATCATAAACAGGAGTGACACCAAAGCCAAGACCCTCAAAATAATCAACAACCGTTTCATTTAAAGCAAGGTCATCTTCAAGTAGCAAAAGTTTCTTTTTCATAGGTTATTATATCCTAGCTTTTAAGGATTAATAACTCGGAATCAGATTAGGCATAAGGTAAGAAGCAAATGTACTATTGAACTTTAGTCTTATGGCACTTTTTGGTGTGTTTGACTCTATATACTCTCTTTGAATAAGCGTTTTTATAAGTGTTGTAGCTGTTCTATCACTTTTTTTGATTATAT
Organism: Sulfurimonas sp.; assembly: GCA_028684815.1. Lineage (GTDB taxonomy): Bacteria > Campylobacterota > Campylobacteria > Campylobacterales > Sulfurimonadaceae > Sulfurimonas. The sequence continues at coordinate 21,280 of JAQUFE010000033.1, read as the reverse complement.
TTTTAACTTCTCCACGACTAAGTTCACCTTTTACTAGTAGCTCTTTTAGTAACATATCTGAATATGGTGGTAGAGGTTGTATATCTAACATTTTATTATTAGCTAAAAGAACAAACTTGTCTATTTTTATAGATAAAGAGGTTAGTTGTAAATTTTTATGCATAAATTCTATTTGATCTAAAGAAGTCTCTAGCATAAACTTTAAATAGTATTTTAACCCTCTTAGAGATAATGGACCTCTTCCATCAGTTGCGCTTTGCAAAGGCATATCTGCAAACGCTAAGTGTTTTTTATACTCTTTATTAGAGCGCGCTAACCCTCGTGAAATAGTCCATAGTCCATAGCCATCAATATCTATATTTAAAAAGCCTGCATCTAAAAATAGTCTTGATACTCTTCCATTTCCATCTAAAAAAGGGTGTATCCATGTGAGCCTATGATGAGATGAGAGTAGATAGAGCAGCTTCATAGCTTTAGTGGAAGTTGTGTCTATATTTTTATACTGATTTTCGAATTCCCTACAAATTGAAGCGAGTTCATTGTGCTTTGGAGCGATGTGTTTGCCAACATAAACATCATTCACCCTTAACTCCCCTGGTAGCATTTTTATGATTTTTTCATCACTATAGACATCTAAAAAACTATCCATCCCCTCTTTTGTATAAAATTTAGCATGGATGCCTAGCAAGAAATCTTTTGTAAATATATTATTTTCTATTAAAGAAAGTGGTTCTAATTCCTTTTGAGTATCAATATAAGCTAGTGAAAGAAGCTGAAGTCTTTTTCTTTTGCCATCTTCAAAAAATTCTCGTCTCATGGCCTTTTCTATGTCTAGCGGATGAGTTTCCTCAGATTCTATCTGGTTTGAATAGTAACTATTTGTTTTTCTCAAAAGCTCTTTTAGGCTATTTAATACAACTCTATTATGATTACCACTAAGTGCAGCACTTCTGATGCATACTTTCTCTGCCAAAGCTAAAAGCTCTTCATCTATATTGTTTTTCATATCTACAGGTAAAACAGGTGTAAAGTACATAACAGTATCCTTTATAAAAGAAAGTATAGCATAAGTTGCAGATTATTATGCGGAAGTTATTTACTGTAAAGTATCTTTAAATAGGGCTAATTGAATGATTATAGAAATAATATTGTAGATAAGTTGCTGATATATTTGCTGTTTAAAATAGATTTTGAATTTTTGTGTGGTAGGAATTATGAACTATTTAATATACCCTTCATAGCATTGTAGATATAATTTTTCAAATCATATAATATGAACTTATGTTAAAAGGATTTCAAATATGTCTAAACTCCTGCCTCCTGATGCTAATGCTTTAAAAAATGTACAAAAACTTTGTGAAATAACAGATGCTTATGCATCTAGTGATGAGTTAGATGCTTTGTTTGTAGATGCATTTAAGGAGATTATCTCTTGGCATCGAAAAAATAATGAATTTTATAAAACTCTTACCAAAGATTTTGATTTAGAAAAACTCAAAAGTGTGGATGATTTAAAAGAGTTGCCTTTTATACATGCTAACTTTTTTAAGATGCATGAGACTATCTCTATTGATAAAAATAGTGTTACAGAACATCTTACATCTTCAGGAACATCAGGTCAAAAATCTCAGATGTTTTTTGATGAGTGGTCGATCTTGAGCGCTAGAAGAATGGTAAAATTTATCTATGATGAGGTAGGTTTTAATACCCCAGAACAAGTTGCAAACTACCTTTTACTTGCCTACGAGCCACTTAAAGATTTTAAAGTGGGAACTACAAATACAAATATTTTTCTTACCTCTTTTTCAAAACCAAAAGAGGTCTTTTTTGCACTTCGTCAAACGGCAGGCACACATGAGTTTGACCGTTTTGGAACTGTGAGAAAACTTCAAGAGTATGCAGAGCAAAATCTTCCTGTTCGCATCCACGGTTTTCCTTCGTTTATGTACTTCACTCTGATGCAGATGAAGGAGATGGATATAAAGGTACAACTTCATCCCGATTCACTTGTGATGTTTGGCGGTGGCTGGAAAGGTTACGCTAACAAAGAGATTTCAAAAGAAGAACTCTTCTCACTTATAAATGAGTACTTAGGCATCTCACCTTCAAGAATTAGGGATGCTTATGGCTCGGTTGAACACTCCATTCCATATATAGAGTGCAAAAATCATAAACTCCATGTTCCAACATACTCAAGACTTTTTGTAAGAGATGTAAAAACCTTAGAAGTGCTAGACTACGGACAAAGTGGCTTTATGAACTTTGTAACACCATACATCACTTCTGTTCCTGCTGTGAGTGTTATGATGGGAGATTTGGGCGTTATGCACAGAGCATCTGAGTGTTCATGTGGAGCACAAACACCTTTCTTTGAAGTTCTTGGTCGTGCTGGTGTTAGTCAAAATAAAAGCTGTGCAGTCTCTGCATCTGAGCTGTTAAAAAAGAGAGGAGTTTAAGATGCAAAAACATTTATGGCAGGGAGAGTGGATAAGTGATGAGACTCTTTTAAACAATATTGAAAATATCACAAGTTTTATAGAGCCAGTTTTAGGCAGAGCATTTCCCCTAGAGTATCTTTTAGAAATTTCGCAAAAGATGCACGAAGAACTCTCATCTCGTGGTGAACTTTTTGAGAAGTTTGTAAAGCTCGCTATGAAAACACAAGATGCTTCAAAACCAAAAGCAGAGGCGATGCTTGATAGTATCATCTCTTTTATCTCTAAAGATGGCTTAGAGAAAAAACTTATCGCTGAACTTGGGAGTTCAAATCCTTTTGTAATTGAGAGAACTTCTATGAAAGAGGAACATTTTGAATCTTGGATGCCACTAGGAACACTTGTTCATATCGCTCCTACAAATGTTTTTACAGTTGGTGTGCTTTGCGTGTTTGAGGGACTCTTAAGTGGAAATATTAACATCCTAAAAACTTCCACAAACCAAAACCGACTCCCTCAACTCTTTTTAGAAGCCTTTTTAGAGTTTGATACAAAAGAGTTACTAAAGCCTTATATCATCATCCTAGAAGTCTCTTCAAAACAAAAAGAGTTACTACAACAAATCATAGATTCTGCAGATGTAGTTTCCGCTTGGGGAAGTGAAGAGGCGATAAAAAGTGTGCAAAACATGACTCCTCAAGGTGTAAGATTTGTAGCTTGGGGACATAAAATATCTTTTGCCTACTTTGCAAAAGAGAAGATAGCAGATAGAGATGCTATGAGAAAAGTAGCAGAAGATATCTGTCTCTTAGATCAAAATGCCTGCTCAAGTCCTCAAGATATTTTTGTGGAGAGTTCTGATTTTGAAGTGTTAAAAAACTTTGCAGATAGCTTTGCATCTGTCTTAGGGGAAGTATCACCAAAGATGCCAAGAACTACTCCTAGTAGTGGAGCTGAGGCTGAGATTAGTACAGTCCTTAGCATCGCTAAAACCGAGGAGGCTTTGGGACTTACTTATGTCCTTCGAGCAAAAGATTTTAGCTGGTCAGTAATAGCAGATAGAAGAAAAAGTTTAGGAATATCGCCTCTTTTTAGAACCATACTTATAAAGCCACTTGAAGCAGATGAGATTATATCAGTGTTGCATCCAATGAAGAGTTACCTGCAAACCGCAGCGCTAGTAGCTCCAAGAGAGAGAGTAGTTGAACTCTCAAGGAGACTTTTTGGAGCTGGATGTTTAAGGATTAGAGAAGCTGGACATATGCATGATGGCTATATTGGCGAGCCCCATGATGGTGTCTATGCACTTCCTTCTTTTATGAAAAAAATCTCTCTGCTTTTAGGTGATGAGCTAGATAGAGTTGCCAGTTTTACAGAGTTTGAAGGCTCTTATACAAGAGAGTTAACCAATATACCTATTATGAATAAAGAGAGATTTCAATCTTTAGAAGTTCCAAAAGAGCTTATAGATTTAGTGGTTAAGAGTGGTGGTTCATCTGGTAAACCTACTTACGCTTACTATACTTATGAGGATTACCATGCACAAATGAAAGCTACTGCTTATGGTCTTTATAGCGCTGGACTTGACCCTAAAAGAGATAGTGCTATAAATATGTTTGCAGCTGGGCATCTCTATGGTGGATTTTTAAGTTTTCATACTATTTTAGAGTATCTAAAAGTTCCACACTATCCTATGGGGATTATGGAAGATACTGAAGTGGTTGGTAAACTTATAGTTGAACATAAGATAAACTCGATTTTAAGTCTGCCTACTTTGATTATGAAGCTATTTGCAGATAATAAAGAGCTATTTAAAGAGCATAAAGTGGTAAAAAAACTCTTCTTTGGAGGCGATCACTTTCCAGAGGAGCAGATAGAGTATCTGAAATCTGAGTTTGGAGTTGAGCTAGTTCGCGCTGCTGCTTATGGAAGTAACGATGCTGGTCCACTTGGGTATCAATGTAGTGATTGTGCATCAAATGAGTACCATCTACTCTCAAGCATTCAAGAGCTTGAAATCTTTGAGCTTGATAGTGAAGTAAAAGTGGAAGATGGAGAGAGTGGAAGACTTATCTTTAGCTCCAAGAAGAGAAAAGGTCAAAATATCCTACGATATGAGATCGGTGATACTGGCTTTATAAACAAAGAGCCTTGCTCATGTGGGCGAGTTGAGACAAAATATACTCTTCAAGGAAGAAGTAGCGATGTCTTTAAAGCTGGCGGACCATTTTTACATTTTAACAAGTTTACAGACTGTCTTGAAGTTGGCTTTGGCTATAGCGGAGTCTCTCAAATCCTCCTCACTAATGAGGGAATAGATATGAAACTTACACTTAAAGTTGAAGATAGTATTGGTGTGAGTGGGGAAGATGTGAGTAAGTATTTACTGAAAAATTATGAAGATTTACATCTTAGTTGTGTTGAGTTAGGCTTGAAGTTAGAGACACTTTTAGTGGGTAGTGATGAGTTTGAAATGGTTGTCCACTCTGGGAAAATCAAACATATTATAGACAAAAGGATAGCGCAATGAAAAGATTTTTAGAACATGTGAACTTTGTCCGTAAAAATTCGCCATATTATGCAGAGCACTATAAGGATGTTGAAGAGGATTGTGATGATATCTCAAAGTATCCTATTGTAGAACAAAAAGAGTTTTGGAGAGCAAACGAAAACTTTGGCGAGGGAGTTCTTACATCTAAACATGAGAGCGGAATAGTCTTTAAAAGCGGAGGAACTTCTGGCAATCCTAAGTACTCTTACTTTACTGCAGAAGATTGGGATAGATTTACAGAGGTCTCAGGACGAGGCTTTAGACAAAATGGTGTAAAAAAAGGCGACCGCATCGCTAACTTATTTTATGGTGGAGAACTCTACGCATCTTTTATCTATTTGAGTGACCTTATCAAGTGTGCTGATATTGGTGTGAGTTATCCAATATCTGGACAGACTGAGATATCTGTTGTAGTAGAGATGCTTGAGAAATTAAAGATAAATGTTATCGCTGGTGTTCCAACTACCATAATGAACATAGTCTCTTATCTTCAAGCTCATCGTGAGATAAAGGTAAATATTGACCTTATACTCTTTGGTGGAGAGTCGTTTTATGATGACCAACTTGATCTTATTAAAGATGAGTTTGGCGATATAAAAGTGCACTCAGTTCTTTATGCATCTGTAGATGGTGGAGAGCTTGGCTACTTTGACGCTGCGACTTGCCAAAACGGTGAACATAGAGCATTTGATGAGAGTACTATTATGGAGATAGTAGATGAAGATACAGGGGAAGTGATAGATGAAGTAAACAGAGCGGGCGTGCTTTTAGTTACAAACCTAAATAGAAAGCTTATGCCACTCATTCGTTATCCTGTTGGCGATATGGCGATGTGGTGCGAAGAGGCTGGAGTAAAAGACAGAAGATTTAAACTACAAGGTCGCTCACAAGAGGGCGCTAGAATAGGTCCTGCTACACTCTATGCTCAAGATATTATGGATGTGTTAAAACATTTTAGTAGTGAGGTGCAAGTATTAAACTTTCAGCTACTTGTAACTCATGATGGGAAAAAAGATAGGGCGGTTATAAAGGCTACTCCTGCACTTATGCCATCAGATGCAGAAACTCTTTCAGCTAAAATTATAGAGTATCTTTACGAGCAAAGAGCTATGTTTAAAGAACTCCTTAGCAACAATATAATTCATCCCATTACTCTAAAGTGGTGCGATGCAGATGCCTTAGAGAAAAATCCTAGAACTGGTAAAACAAAAAGAATCTTAGATAAAAGATTGAACTCTTAATATGTATAAAACAAGTAAGGTTATTATTAAAAACGATTTTGACTCTATAGAGCCTTTGGTTGAGTATCTAAACTCCATCGGCTCGATTGTGGGGCTTAACAAAAAAGAGATACAAAAAATCTCTTACGCCCTTGAAGAGAGCCTACAAAACAGCATCTCATTTGATTTTGAATCTGGTAGCGAAGAAGATATAGAAGTTCAAATCACACATATAGCATCTGGACTAAAAGTCACTATCTCTGATAATGGCATCCCTAAAAATCCTTTTAAAAAAATCAATCAGAGCCTTGATGATATGGTAAAAGATGTCTCATTTGAGTCTCTTGCAAAGAGTGATGGGGATGATATAAGTGCGCTTAGTGATTTTGTAATTCATAGACTTTTAGATAAATACAGCTATATAAATAAAGGAAAAGATGGTCGCTCCATAGAGATGACAATCTACGCATCTAACAAAAGAATCCAAGAAGAATCAGAGCCAGAACTCACAACAAAAGAAGATAAGTTCAGTCTCATTAGAGTTCCAAAAAGCGGGGATATTACTGGCATCTCTCGTCTTTTTTATAAAACTTATGGCTACTCCTATCCAAATGATATGGTTTACTACCCTGATAGACTAATAAACAAGATAGAAGATAACTCTCTTATTCCTATGGTTGCTATATCAGAGCAAGAGAGAGTTATAGGGCATATCGCTTTGATGCAGCCATATGAGGGTGCAAAGATAAGTGAGTGGGGGATGGCTATTAGTGACCCTCTGTTTCGTGGACAAGGCATTATGAGCAGTCTAATTTCAAAGATTATGCATAAAGCTGGCGAGTCTTCATATCATGGCATCTTCTCTCACTCAGTTACCAACCATGAGTTTACGCAAAAGATCTGTGTTAAGTATGGCTTTAGTGATGTAGCACTTTTAGTTGGTTATGCTGGATCTGATGTCTCATTTAAAAATATCACTAATAATTTAACTCAAAGAGAGTCAACCATTATAAGTTATAACGCCCTAAAAAAAGAGTCCACCGTTGAGCTTTTTATGCCAAAAAAACATGAGGAGATGATAAAAAAAATCTATAATGGAATTGGTATAAAAGCTATACAAAAAAGCCCAAATAAAGGGTCGAAAATAGCAGTTAAGACTGAACTAACAGATACTATAATATCCGCTTTAAACATTGCGGAGATAGTTATAAAGAGTATAGCATCTGATGCACTAGAACTTCTAAAATACTTAACAAAAAAGTTCTCTATCGCAAAGATAGATATTATCTACTTATGTATAGATTTAGAAGATGAAAACTCACAAGACTTAGTAGAAAAACTAGAAGAGATAGGCTATATATTTGGAGGGATATTTCCACACTATCATCATGAAAACACCTTAGTATTTCAGTTTATAAATAATATAAAATTTGACTACTCTCTTATCCGATGCCACACACCATTAGCACAAGAGTTAAGAGATTATATTCACTCTCAAGATAGTAACCAAATAGATGAGTAAAAAAACTATCTTTTTTATGGCTCTTCTTATAACTGGAAATATGATAGGTGCTGGAATTTTAGCTGTACCTATAGTTGCTGGTTTTGCTGGTTTTTATCCCTCACTTTTTGCTATGTTTTTTTTATGTGCAGCTATGCTTTATACTGGATTTGTTCTCATTCGTGAGATAAATGAAGAAAAACAAGACACATTTAATCTTCCTAGTCTCTATGGACAACACTTTGGCGTGAGTGGAAAATGGATAACATCTATAGCAAATATGACTATTTTTTATGGCGTGCTAACAAGTTACTTAGCTGGTAGCACACAACTTACCATGATACTTTTTAACATTGAGAGTAGTTTTGAGCCTCTAGTTCTTTTAACCATCTTTGTTTTGTTTACTTCACTAGCAGTCTCTAGCATAACAATCATAGAGAGATACAACTCATTTTTTATGCTTATCCTTGCAGTCGCGTTTTTATCTCTCATAGGGCTTGGAGCTACTGAGATAGAGACAAGTAGGTTATCTAATGTAGATTGGAAATTCTTACCAGTTGCAGTTCCAATGATTGTCGCTGGCTTTGTTTTTCACTATGTAATGCCTAGTTTATGTAAGGCTTCAAAGTGGAGTAAAGAGATATATAAACCAGTCTTAATAGGAATGGCAATAGCTCTTTTTATGAATATACTCTGGCTTATTGTAGGCATCGGGGTTGTACCAAAATTTGGCGAGGTGAGTCTCCTAGATGCGTATGTTACTGGAGTTCCAGTGACCGTAGAGATGTCAAAAATCTTAGGCTCAGAGATTTTTTTAGTAGTGGCTTCAATCTTTGCAATTGTAGCAATTACCACCTCATTTATATCTATAGGGATGGCGTTAAAAGACTTCTTAGAAGATATCTTTACCAATAGTTTTAATCTACAAAACAGATACCTTCTCTTTGCTGTGGCATTTTTACCGCCTCTTTTTATCTCATATCTCTACGCAGATATCTTTTTAAAGGCTTTGGGTTTTGTCGGTGGTTTTGGAGTGGTGATTTTGTTTGGGATACTCCCTAGCATTATCGCTTATAAAAGAGCTAACACAAAGATTAGCAAGCTTATCTCAAGGTTCTTCATTCTTGTTTTTTGTGCTATGCTTGTGTTAACATTGCTACAAACGTTTGGCATTATAGATATAGCTCCGGCTAAAGGATAAAAATGGAAGTAAACTTTTTTTTAGAAGATAAAACGCTTATAGTCGCACCTAGTGGAAAACTAGATACTTTTAGTGCACCAAAATTTGGTACACAACTCGCAAAACTGCTAGAGGATAGACCAGAGTCTTGTTTACTAGACCTCTCAGGGGTTACTTTTCTCTCAAGCTCAGGGCTACAAGTACTCCTAGCTGGTGCTAAAACTTCTAAAAAAGAGGGCATAAGATATGGAGTTTTTGGGATGCAAGAGATGGTGAATGATGTCTTTTTCTTATCTGGTTTTAACAACTTTATAGACTCCTTTGAGACAAAAGAAGAGGCTCTCTCTTAAATCTTATGGCAACATTTACAATGCACCTAAATCAGCTCGAAGAGACTCTGTTAAAGATAGAAGCGTTTCTTGGAGATGCTGATGAAAAAACCAAATTTAAAGTGATGTTTATCTGTGAGGAGTTGCTTACAAACTTAGTTCGTCATGCTGACTTTGAAGATAGAACTCCCTCTATATCGCTTAAGATAGAGTCCGATAAAGGGAGTGGATTTGTGATGGAGTATAGAGATAACTCAAAAGCGTTTAATCTACAAAATCATAAAGACCCAAACATAGATGCCAAGATAGAAGAGAGAGAGCTTGGTGGCTTAGGTATATACTTAGTTAAAAAATACGCACCAAACTTAGAGTATAAACAAGAAGATGGTTTAAATGTTTTAAGGCTTAGTTTGTGAGTAGCATCTCTATACGCTTTGCTCTAGCATCTGTCTCTGTTGCTCTTTTTGTTTTGGCTTTTACAGGTAGCATCAACTACTTTTTTTTGAAAAAAGAGCTCTTAGAAGATGCAACGCAAAAAGCGCATCTTATGGAGAAATATAGCAGATACCAAATAGAGACCCTAATCTCAATAGCAGAAAAAACATCCGCAAGGCTAGATAATCTTTTTCAAGATGGAGATTTCAGCGAAGAGGCTATAAAAGAGAGACTTATAAATATGCTAGAAGAAGAGGACTCTTTTTTTGGTACAACGATAGCTTTTAAGCCTACAGAGAATAACAAAATCCCTTTTTCGCCATACTATTACAAAGAAAAGCAAGGGATTGGCTATAGAGATTTAGCTCAAAAAAATTATAACTATCTTACAAAAGAGTGGTACAAAATACCTCTAGAGCAAAAAGAACCTCTATGGAGCGAGCCATACTTTGATGAGGGTGGCGGAGATATGCTAATGGCAACATATAGTAATCCAGTTTTTTATAAAGATGAACTTATAGCTATTCTTACTCTAGACATTACCCTGCAAAAGATTCAAGAGATGGTCCTGGCCATTGAGATTCTTGATTCTGGATACGCTTTTATACTCTCAAGTGAGCATAAAATTTTAGCTCATAAAAATCCTGCGCTTATTATGAAAATCCATGATGAAAAACTAGTTAAACACAATGAGATGATCAAAGAAGAAGAGCGCTGGACTTACTATGTAAATATTAAAAATACTAAGCTAACTCTTGCCATTGTTTTTCCTGTGGATGAGCTCTTTTCATCTTTGCACTATATGTCTATCATCTACATTCTACTAGCTACTATTGGGGCAATTTTACTTATCGTTACGATGGTTTTAATCTCTCGTAGGGTCACTGAACCACTAAGAGAGCTTACTCTTATAACAGATGATATAGCAAATGGCGATTTTAATAAAAAGATACCTCTTCCAAAGACTCAAGATGAGATTTACAGACTCTCCTTTGCCATAGATACCATGCAAAAGGCTATAAAAGAGTATATAAAAAACCTAAGAGATGCCACTATTGAACAGCAAAAAGTTGATAGTGAGCTTGAGATTGCAAAGTCCATTCAAAGAAGTATGTTACCAAAGAGCTTGCCAAAAAATGAGAACATAACACTCTGTGCGATGTTAAAACCAGCGAGGGCTGTTGGTGGAGATTTTTATGACTTTTTCTACATAGATGAAGAGCATCTATGCTTTTTAATCGCTGATGTATCTGGCAAAGGTGTACCTGCTGCTATGTTTATGTCAGTAACTAGGAGCTACCTTAGAGCATATTCAACCATAGGTTTGACTGCGGCACAAATAGTTGAAAAACTCAACAACACCATCGCATCTAACAATGATGCAAATATGTTTGTTACACTCTTTTTTGGGATATTAAATGTAAAAAGTGGAGAGTTAAACTTCGCTAATGCTGGGCATGATGAACCCTATCTTTTAATCGAAGAAGGGGAATATAAGAGGCTAGAAGGAGTTGGCAATAGTGTTGTAGGAGCTTTTGAAGATTTGGTTTTTAGGGATGAGACTATTTTTTTAACTAAAAACTCTAAACTCTTTTTATACACTGATGGAGTAACAGAGGCTTTTTCAAAAGATGATGAGCAGTTTTCAGATAAAAGATTAAGAGATGCACTAAATGATTCCGCCTCAAATAGTGTAAGCCAAACTATGCAATATGTAGAAAATTCAATAACAAACTTTACTAAAGATTGCGAGCAAAGCGATGATATCACTATGCTACTTTTAGAATTTAAAATGAGTTGATTTTTATAATAAAATACTATAATTTAACCTTCTGATTAATCTATAAACTAGATTCCGTGTCGAGCACTAAATGACGGAATGCGCGTCATCCTGAACAAACAAACTGTCATACTGAACTTGATTCAGGATTCAACTTAATGATTGTTCAGAGCATTAAATTACTATTAAGAAACTATGGGAGAGTATGTGATGATTCGCTTGGTATATGTAAGTAAGGCTACAAATGAGATGAGTAGTGATTTACTTATGGAGTTATTAAAACAAAGCAGAGAGAAAAACTCTAGGCTTGGGCTAAGTGGAATGCTACTTTATGGTGGGGGAAACTTTTTGCAGATTATTGAAGGTGAAAAGGAGACTGTTGAAGCACTTTATGAAATTATCTTAGCAGATAAGAGACATGAGGAGTGTGTCTTAATTGATAAGAGTGATATACAAGAGAGAACTTTTGGAGAGTGGTCTATGGGCTTTGAGCTACTAAAAGAAGAAGATATCTCAGACATACAAGGTTATACAGAATTTCTTACAAGGGCTATGCGCCCAAAAGAAATTGCTATAAAGCCTGATAATATTTTGGGACTCCTTTACAGTTTTAAAAAGAGTTTTTAATTTGCTAATTGTGTTTTGCTATAAAAATAAAAGTAGTGTCATCATCTAGGGACTCTATCTTACTCATAAATTTTTCTTTGAACTCTTGCGCAGTTAGTGAGCTACTGAAATCTTCTTCTATATAGTCCCCGTAAGACTCATCTTCAACAAAAGTACTATTTTCTACTATGCCATCACTAAAGAAGAGAAACTTACTAGCCTCACTTATATCACAAGTGTTTATCTCAATCTTATCGGTATATGGACTAATGGGAGGATTATTTGATTTTAATCTGATTACTTCAGCATCATTTTGCATTAAAAGTGAAGCTGGCATCGAAAATTTAGCATATTTTAGGAGCTTATTAGAAAAATCAATGAGGACAAAATCTGCGCAAATAACTTCATAATCTACTAAAAGCACAGAGATGTAAGCGATAGCGCTATCTATAAGCTTCTTAAAATCTACAGGCTTTTTCGTATCTATGAGGTGGTTTACATAAGAGGTAAGGAGCATGGCACTAAGGGAAGCTGATAGCCCTTTTCCCATACCATCGGCAATCATAAAAAACATCTGATTTTCATTTAGTTTTCTGGCACTATATGCATCTCCACTAAGTGTATCGTGTGGCTGGTAGATAATATCTAGTTTATAAAGAGAGTTGTGAATAAGTTCTTGAGAAAAGTCATTACGCATAATAAGTAACTCTTTTTTTAAGGCTAACTCTTCTTGATAAGCGTTATAGATTTCTTTTTCTTTTAATGCTTTTAGTGCTAACTCTTTTTGTTTTTTTACATATTTGTTGATAGTGATTAACTGAGCCACATTTTCAATAGCATCTAGAATTTTACTAGCATCTATGGGCTTTTGAAAAAAGTTATTTACGCTTAGTTGGAGAGCTTTAATGATTATATCTATATCTTTAGTTGCAGATGCAAGGATGATAGGAATCTGTTTATCCATCTGCCTAATCTCTTCTATCATTTCAAGACCGCCCATACTAGGCTCACTAATGATAAGGTCAACTTCTTCTTGCAAAAATATATCTAGTCCTTCTTCTGCGTTAGATGCAAAGATGATAGACTCAAATTTTTCTTGTAAAATGATTTTATAAAAATCTTGAGTGAGCTTCTCTTTTTCAACACAAAGTAGAGTTAGTGGTCCTAAATTTTGTGTTGTTTTATTATCTATTTTTTGCATTACATTTTAAACTTACTAAGTTCATCTTGAAGTGTGTTTGTGTTGTTTGAGAGGTGTTTTACAACGCTCTCAATAGCATCGCGATGAGAACTGCTCTCTTTAGAGATGCTGATAACTTCATCCATATGAGCAATAAGTTCTTTGGTCTTTGTAGCAATATATGTACTTTGATGAACAACGGCTAGGGACTTCTTTGTCGTTGCTAAAAGATTGTTTTGGGTATTTTGTGAAAAATCTATTAGCTTTTGTGCTGAATCTGAGATGCCATTCATATTGCTTGAAGTATGTGAAGTTTCTTCAGATATTTCAACCACATTTTGAGTAATTAAATTTACATTAGAACTTATCTCACTTAGTGATTTTTGTGTACGTTCTGCAAGTTTACGAACTTCATCTGCTACAACCGCAAAACCTCTTCCATGTTCGCCTGCTCTTGCTGCTTCGATAGCTGCATTTAGTGCTAAAAGATTTGTCTGGTCTGCAATATCAGAGATTATAGAGAGAACATCTTTTAT
>JAQUFE010000033.1:0-7427 GCA_028684815.1 Sulfurimonas sp. | reverse complement strand
CAAGCATGCCTATAGTATTTATTTTTTTATCAGCAATTTCGCCACCAGCAGTCAATTTTTCAACTATAAAAGATAGTTTTTCATTTTCTACAAGATTTGCAGATGAGACATCTTTTGCTTGATATACACTTTTTTTGAACTCGCCAACCATCTTTTGAATCGCCATAGAGATGTGAGATATCTCATCTTTTGAATCTATAGAGATATCGTGAGAAAGGTCAAGATTTTTTGATACATACTCTATCTTCTCAAGGCTTTTACGAACATTTGTATTTACGCCAGTGGCAATAATAGAGATAACAACAAATATAACTACTGTAAAAATGATATAACTAGCAAGAGTTATAACAACGCCCTTATAAGCTTTTGACTCAAGTGCTTCAAGCATTTGAGAGTTTTGTTTAGCAAGCGCATCATCTACCTCTTTTAGAAGGTTTATTTTTTGAGTAATAGTTTCAAACCACTTCTCGCTATTGATATTAAAACCCCCATCTTGAGCTTTCTTAGCAGCAATATCACGCATTTTATCTACTTCTTTAACGATAGGAGAATCCATAGTTATCACATAAAGTTTTTTAGATTCATCAGAAGCTAGAGAGAGAAAAACTTCCATATAGCTATCTTGTTCCGCCATAAGCTTAACCCATTTTAAGTACATACCTTCGCCAAACTTATCCACAGCAAAAGTGTTACTAAGTACCGCACGCTCTATTCCAGCCCTCTCTTTAGACTTTAAGAAATTTGCATAAGCACTCAAAGCTTTGATAGTCTGTGCGGCACTACCTATCTTAGCCGAGTAGGAGACAATGTCTAAAATCTTTGCATTCATATCTGTATAGTAGGCTATAGCTTCTTTGGCTTGGATGCTAAGTGAATCTATTTTAGAGCGGATAGAGTCTAGTTTTTGTGTCTCTTTATAGAGTGCCTTGAAATCACTTTCTAACTCTTTAGAAGACTCAATACCTAAAGAGTTAGTAAATAACACAAGCTCTTTTAATCGAGTATTTGTTAGCTCTCTTTGTTTTTGTAAAGTAGCGCTAAACTTAGTCCCGCTAGAGCCTAAAAATCCAGCACTAGCACCTCTCTCTTTTTGTGTCTCATGGATAAAGAGGCTAAGCTTTTGAGAGATTATGTTTAAGTCTTGTTGATATTTTATAGCAGTTCTCTCTTGCAAACTTTTAAAAAAAGTAATCGTGATTATTACTAGAGCAAAAGAGACTATTATAGCTATGATTATATTGAGCTTATTTTTGATACTCATATCTATACCTGTTTTGCATTAAATGCTTTTACAAGACTTAAGTCTTCTAAGAGAGCAATTAGTTTGGGATTATTAACATGTAGGTGCAAGTCAATATTTTTTGTATGCACTAGCATGTTAAAGTATCCAATAACTGAAGATGTGATAGAGATTGAATCAAGTATCTCGATTGTGAGATATCTAGAGTCCTCTATAGCCGAATCTACAGCCAATTTAATAGCTTGAAAGTCTGCGATGCTTTTAATGTTTTGGGTGATTATTATGCGGCTTTGTGCTGTTTTGATTTTCATGTCTTTTCCTTGTTGTGATACTTGAGCTAAATCTATTTCGCCAAGTATAATACAAGAGTGACTAGCAACTGTCTAGTGAGTCGTGTTCTTAGTTAGGGTTTTGCTTACTTAAGAGCTCATAGAGTTTTGTAACATCCCTTTGAACACCTAAATAGTACTTTAATTCCAGGGTTTTTTTGTCAAAGATAGGTGATATTGTAACCTCGTTATAAATTAGCCTGCCATCTTTATGGTAGTTTCTTACGACGGTAGTTATATCTATCTTTGCCTCAATTGCTTTACGAATATCATCCAACTCAGGTTGATTTGTATCCTGATTTTGGAGGTAGCGAGGATTTTTACCTAGCACATCTTCTATGGAGTATCCAAAAGTATTTACAAAAGCTTCATTGGTATATATAACAGGATTATCTTCTTGATTTGGGTCTGTAATGGTTATGCCGTGTTTTGCTTGGTCTAGTATGTCAAAAAAGTACTCTCCAATATCAGGAAGTCCTTCACGATACTTCTCAAGGGCATAAAGTCCACCATAATAGTTAGTTATCTTAAGGACAGGTATTTTTTTGCGAAGCTCGCTTATGAGAGTTCTCACACTCTTGGAGTTAAAATCTTTGTCATCACACTCCCAAATATGATTAAAAATATCATAATTTTGAGCAGGTCGACCACGACAAGAGATGAGATACTCTAAGCAGGATGTTATAGATGCAGTAAGTGGTACAATTTCATCATTAATTCTGACATTTTGAGTATAACAATCCCAATATGTGCTAGGTCCGAGTTTTATCTTTTGCATCTATAATCCTAATCGTACAGAGGTCGTTTCTAAATAAGCTTCTTACTCTTTTTTAAAAGTTTAGAGATAGCGTTAAGTTCTTTTTGCATCTTCTCCTTTTCTTGCTCTGTCTCAAGAGTTTTCATATCTTGTTTGAGTTGTGCTTTTTTTAGAGATAATTTTTCAATTATCTCCTTTATTTTCTCTTGTTTTGTTAAAGCTAGGCTCTCATTTTTAAGATATTTTTTGATTTTACTTATAATTTTACTTAGTTTCATTGAAGTTTTCTCCTATCTCTTTGATGAGACTGTTGTCTATAAATAAAATAGTTGCCATCTCTAGTAACTTCTTTTGAGTAGAGTAGATTGTAGCACTATCGTTCATAAGAGAGGTTGCCATTGTGGCTTTTATCTTTCCCTCACGAATGAGCTTGTCTGTTTTTGCAGAGTTTGTTAAATCATTTGCTTGTATGGTTGACTTTAGCATCTCTAGTTGAGTAAGCCTCTCTACTTCATCCTCTGTTGCATTTATGATATTTATATCTATCAAGATAGATGCTAGCTCTTTTCTTAACAAGTTATACTCATTTTTTATAAAATCATTTCTACTCTTAAGATAAAAATTTAGATTTCTTTGAATATCTCTTGTATCTTTTAAAACCTCCACTATAATCTTTGCACTTCGCTTTAAATCGTGTACTTTTTGTTGCTCAGGGCTTGTCATATTCTCTTGGGCAAAAGATGAATATTTGATGATTTCACTATAGAGTATCTTTAGATTTGACTGATATATCTCATCTATATCGGTGTTTATTTTAGTAACTTCTTTAGAGATTTGAACCTCTAAATCCTCTTTTGTTTTAAGGTTGGTTGTGTGCAGGTTTATCGCATGAAACATCGCTCTTTGACAATTTTCATATAGATTTATAATCTCTTTTTTGATAGAAACAATGGCAGCCTCTGGGAGTGTTAAGTTTACATCAAGAAGGTACTTTGGTTTTGAGTGAGCAGATACTTTTTTCTTTATAAACCTCTTTGAGAATGCAACTATTTGATTTACAAAAGGTGAAAGAACTAAAAGACCGATGATACTAAAGAGTGAGTGAAAAAGAGCTAACTTCATTCCATAGTTGTCCGCATCTATACCAAGATAGGGAGCAGTAATATCTACAAAACCGCTAATAAAGCCTATAAAGATGGTAACTATAGTAGCTGTAACAAGGTTAAAAACAAAGTAGGCAAAAGCGACTCTTTTTCCATTTTCATTAGATGCCAAAGATGCCAAAATAGCTGTAAGAGTAGTTCCTAAGTTAGCACCTATAACTAAAGCAAGAGCATTTATATAGATGATACTATCTGCATTTAGTGCGGTGATAACAATAGCTAGAGTTGCAGCACTTGACTGAATGACAACAGTTACAACAACCCCTATAACTATGTAGACTAAGATTCCAAGTATGCCTTCCATGGAGTAAGCAGCTAAGTCTATAGAGTCTTTTAACGTATCAAAACCCTCTTTCATATAAGCGATGCCAAGGAAGATAAATCCTAGACCAAGAAGAACATTTCCTAAGCCTTTGTAAGCGCTGTTTTTGGCAAACCTTAAAACAACACCAAAAACTATAAGCGGCATAGCGTAAAGGGAGATTTTGACATCTACGCCTAGGCTAGATATTATCCATGCTGTTGTAGTGCTTCCTAGATTTGCTCCAAAGATAATTCCCACACCTTGGACTAAGGTTAGAAGCTCAACTGACAAGAAAGAGATAACTATAAGAGATGTAATAGTTGAACTTTGAACAAGAGCAGTAGAGATGACTCCAGTTAAGATAGAGTAAAATAGGTTGCTAGTAAACTTTTGGAGCAGCTTATCTAAAATACCACCAGAGAGTAGCCTAAATCCATCTTGCATAAAAAACATACCAATTATAAAGATAGCGATGCCACTTAGTAAAATAGCGAGGTCTTGGTAAGCAATTACAAAATATGCAAAAAAAACAAAGCCAAATATAAGAAGCAATTGTTTAGACATATAGACATCCTAAAGGTATTTTAAAACTCGGTATTGTAGCTAATTTTAGAGGTAGATTATACTTTTTAGTCACACTCTAATTAGGGTGCGGCGTGGTGTTGAAGTCTTTTATGCTCACTCCACCTCCAAAGAAGGAGGAGTGAGAGATGAAGAGTTTGCATCAAAACTTTCTGTTATATCTATGCAAAGTGAGGACGGATTGAATCGCACCAAGATTTTATACGCTTCGTACTTAGGTCGTCTTGGTTGTCTTCATCAAGTGCTAATCCTACAAACATACCATCAACCACGGCAGTTGATTCATCAAATTCAAAGCCATCGGTTGGAAATGAGCCTACAACATTTGCGCCTAAAGAGACTACTTTTTCATAGATAGTTCCCATAGCAGATAGAAAGTGATCAGGATACTCTTCTTGATCTCCAAGACCAAAAAGGGCCACAGTTTTACCACTTAACTCAGCGTTGTCGAGGTTGCCAATATAGTCTTCCCAATCATCTTGAAGATCTCCATCACCCCAAGTTGATGAGCCAATTATAAGAGCGTCATACTTTGTCATCTCATCATTTGCAGACTGAGCAATATCGTGCATGGTTATGTTTAAGCCAGCTAAAGACTCTTTAATCTCTGTAGCCATGTTCTCAGTGTTTCCTGTTGAGGAAGCGTAAAAAAGTCCAATTTTTTTCATAATTTTCTCCTTTTAAAGAGCTATGTATAAAGCTCTTTTCTTGATATGACAAGATAATAGAGCATTAAAGCTTAAATGAGCATTATTAAATAAACCTATTTTATAAAGCTATGTTATAGAAAATTAGTTCTATTTTTAAGATTAGCATAACTTTTAAAATTCTCATCTTTTGGCGCATCTAAATAATCTTCTCTTGCAAATCTATACTTAGCATCTGCATACTCTTTACTCTTATCTCTGTTTAATCCGATGCGAGATGAAGAGTAGATTTTAAAATCTCTTTTGGTAGATGAGACTAAAGAGATATCTTTTTGGTGTTTGTGAAAATAGTCTTGAAGCTCCTCATGTTGCGTGATATTACTATCTATCAGAGATGCAAGGTATTTTTTTACCGTAGCACTTCCTGCGAAAAAAGAGTTTTTATGCTTAATACCTCTCATTAAGATGCTTCCTAGAAATTTACCATCTCCAAAAGTGATACCAGCGCCTCCTCTTTGCCACGCTTTTTTATGTACATAGATATAGTTATGGGTATCTCTTAGTAAATCATCTTGATGGACAAAGGGATCTTCGTAAGTTTTACTTTCATAAAAATAGAACTCTATCTCAGTTAGCTCTATCTCAATATCTTCTATTTTTAGGATTTTTTCATTTAAGATGCTCTCTGCAGCACGGTAAAATATCACCTCTAAAGATGCAATAGATTTGTCACTCTTTTGGATTTCTTCGTGAAGTTTAGTAAACCATCGTTTCATGACAATTTCCCTCCTTTTCTAACAAAGTTTATAACAAGCACACTTAAAATAGATACAAATACTATGATGCCCACAACTCCAAGTGTTCCATTCGTCCCTTGTGTAAATGGGAGTCCGCTTGTGTTGATACCAAAAAATCCAACTATAAGATTTAGCGGTAAAAATATGGCTGAGATGATAGTTAGTGTGTAGATTAGATGGTTCATCTTGTCATTTATGCGAGCTGTGTAAAAACTATATAGATAGTCTAGTTTTGAGTACTGAAGTGTTGCTGAACGAAGGGTTCTATCTATGTGTTCATGAAGATTTATATAGTTGTTTATGGGAAAATCGTCCCTGCTTTCATAATGCTCTATCATCTCATCTACAGTTAATTCTGTATGCATAAGAGTTCTCTCAATACGCAAAATATCTCTTTTTAACTCTAACCATTTTTTCATAAAACCACTTATATTTTGGTTCTCATATAGGTCTTCTTCTATATCCACTACAGCATCTCTATATGTTTCAAAAGATTTTAGTAGTTTGTCTATGATTTTATTTAAGATGCTGTGCATTGATACGAACTTATTATCAAGTTGCTTTAGCTCATCTTCTACTCTATCGTATAGATAATTATGCTCTTTTGTAATGACAAAACCAACTGAGTTAAATTTCAACTCATCCTCGACGATTGGGAGTCGCACAATAAGTAGGTCATACTCATCATTTACATCAAAAAGAGATGGATGAATCTCGTTTTTTAAATCTTCTAGGTGAAGCGCATCAAGGTTCTCTTTTATTTTGAGTAAAGTATTATTTTTTGACATAGAACTCTATTCCCTCTTGATGAAGTCTCTTAACTATCTTTTGACTGAGTTGAGATTTAAACTCCATAATCTGATGATATGGTGTTACATACCAAACATAGAGTATAAAACATGGCTCTATTGGGTCTGGAATGAGATGGATGCGAGGTCTAAAATCACGAGAGCGCATACCGTAACGCTTTTTGAGATGGCCATACTGTTTTGATGCCACCTCCATGTACCGCTCAGTTACTTCGAGAGTTATCTCGTTTGTGATTTGCTCAACTTTTTCTGTATCAGCTGCAAAAGGAATTCTAAACTCTATAAGGTCATAAATAGTTTTCATCTTATCATGCGTATAGTTATAAACATAGTTAGTTACAAAGTAGTTGTTTGGCACAAAAACGACTCTACCAGCTCTTTTTAGTTGTAAGGAGGTAGTGTTGTTAATGCTCTCATAGATGGTCATCTTAAAGGGAGAGATATCTATAATCTCGCCAATAATAGGGTTGTTATTCATATATAGCAAAACTCTATCGCCAATCTTAACAGAGCCACCAAAAGATAGTTGTATCCACGCTACTACGCTTTGTAAGTACTCTTTCATAGAGATAGTAATAGCAGCTGCAATAAAGCCTATAAGAGTTGCCGCATAGATAATATTGTTGATATTCAAGGCTATGATGACTAAAAAAAGAATAATAAAAAAAGAGATATTTAAAATTTTTTTTATCTTAAAGAGTTGGTCTTCATCTTTTGTTCTTTTTATAATAAAGTACTTTAGAAAGTGAAAAAGTAAAAAGATAAACACAACAACAGCGATGTTTACGCCATGTCTTGG
>JAQUFE010000073.1 GCA_028684815.1 Sulfurimonas sp. | reverse complement strand
GCTATCTCATCTACTCTTTTTTTGGCATCTGCATACTCTATCTGATATGTTATGCCTCCTGAGCGAAAGATATCTTGAGATATGGATGCTGAGATATTTGTAGTTGTGCCATAATCTCCACTATATACTTTATCGTACCCATAAGAAGCTCCCAGATTAAGAGGTGAAATCCAGTTATACCTTAGTTTTTCATACTCTGATTCATATCTATTTTGTTCTTGAAGTAGAAGATTTTTCTTCTCTTGTGAGAGAAGTTCCTTATCGTTAGCGCTTAGTGATATGAAGAGCATAAGGGGAAATACTATATAAAATAAAGTGCTTGTTTTCATTCTTATCCTTAAACTTTTTAACATTACATTTTAGCTATTTTTCTCTACTAAAACCCCATAGGATGCTGGTTGTCTATCTCTTAGAAGTCCCCAATACTCTCTCTGTTTTGCTATCTCATTTAAGTCAAACTCAGCGTAAATAATCTCTTCTTTATCTCTTGAGGCTTCGGCGATTTTTGCACCTGTGTAGTCTGTGATAAAAGATGAGCCGTAAAATGTAAGTGTACAACTCTCTCCGACCTCTTCACCTATGCGGTTTGCAACTACTACTGGGACTGTGTTTGTAGCGGCGTGACCCATCTGAACTCTTTGCCAATGATCTTTTGAATCAACATGGATTTCAGGCTCACTCCCAATCGCAGTAGGATAGAAAATAATCTCAGCACCCATCAGAGTTAGAGCTCTTGCAGTCTCACAAAACCACTGATCCCAACAGATGCCAACTCCTAGTTTTCCATATCTTGTATCATATACTTTAAAGCCGCTATCTCCTGGTTTGAAGTAAAACTTCTCTTCATATCCAGGTCCACAAGGTATATGAGTTTTTCTATAGTTATCCATGATTTTACCATCAGCATCTACAACAACCAAAGAGTTAAAATACTCCTCGCCACTTTTTTCAAAATAACTAACAAGCAGAACAATACCTAACTCTTGTGCAAGAGTGGCAAATCTCTCTATAAGGCTATTGTCTTTAAGCCCAGATGCTAAAGAGAAGTACTTCTCATCCATATCTTTACAAAAGTATAAAGATTCAAAAAGCTCTGGCAGGAGTATGATTTTTGCACCATTTTTACTCGCCTCTCGCACAAGCTTCTCAGCTTTGTTTACATTGGCATCTCTATCTTCACTCATCTGCATCTGAATAGCCGAGACTTTTATCATAATAATTTCCTCTTTATTAAATAGTAGTGTCATTTTACTATAAGTTTTGACTCTTTTGCCCTTTGCATCAAACAATTAAGTATAAAAGCATAACTAAATTTTTATATTTATTATAACTTAACTATATATTGATTATAATCCTCTAAAATTTACAACAAAAGGAATCTAATGCAAACTACTGTCTGTACAGATGTAAGATCACTCGAATACTTTCCTGTTCAGTTGTTTGCTATTATCATGGGGTTATCTGGATTTGCTATAGTTTTTGCTAAAGCGTATCATATTTTAGATTTTTCCTACTGGTTTTACGCATTCATACTTTTTATTGACACACTTCTGTTTTTAGTCATATTTACATCTTATATGTTAAAAATAGCAACCCACCCAAAGGCGGTGATGCAAGAGATAAACCATCCTATAAAAAGCTCTTTTATGGCTAGTATATCTGTTAGTTTTTTACTTATCTCTATAGCTTACTATGACTTCGCACCAACTCTATCCATCATACTTTGGTATATAGCAGCACCTTTGCAACTCTTTTTTACACTTCTAGTTATAAAATACTGGATACATAACGATTTGCAGGTTGTTCATAGTAATCCTGCGTGGTTTATACCCATAGTTGGAAATGTTTTAGTTCCTGTTGTTGGAGTTGAGGCTGCGCCTATCTATGTTTCACTCTTTTTCTTCTCACTAGGATTGTTCTTTTGGATAGTGCTCTTTACTATCATGATGAACAGAATCATTTTTCACAACCCACTAGCTAAGAAGCTTGTACCGACTTTTTTTATCTTTATAGCTCCTCCTGCGGTTGGCTTTATAAGTTATCTAAAAATCACCGATGGCTCTATAGATATGTTCTCGATTTTTCTCTACTCCATAGCGCTCTTTACACTCTTTCTACTTTTGTTTATGTTGCGTATGTATGATGTAAAGATGTTTTTCATCTCTTGGTGGGCTTATACTTTCCCACTAGCTGCCATTACAATAGCCACGCTTTTGATGCACAATATATATCACTCAACTTTTACATATATAGCATCTCTATCTCTCATCGCTTTTTTAACTGTAGTAGTTGGCTATGTTGCCTTAAAAACCATCCAAGCCTTTAAGGCTCAAAAAATATGTATTTCAGAGGAGTAATTAAATGAATAAATTATCACTATTTGTAGGTATAGCTTTAGGTTTAGTCTTTAGCATCTTTGTAGTTGGCATCTCTTTAAAAATAGCTGCACCATCTGTGCTTTTAAAAGAGATAGCATCTCCTTATGAGTTTGACAAAACTTTAAAAATCTTAGAAGATAAACTAAACACAAAAGAGGGTTGGCATGTGACTGAAATCATCGACCAACAACAAGAGATTATCACTCATGGCGGAGCAGATACTGGCAAAGTAAAAATCATAAAATTTTGTAATGCTAAGTATGCCTCAGAGATGCTAAGTGCAGATGAGAGCAAGGTTATGTCCACAAATATGCCTCTTAGCATCTCTGTTTATGAGAAGAGCGATGGACGCGTTATGATAGGACTAAGCAATGGCTACATGATGGCAAGACTCTTCTCAGGACGAGATGAAGGTCTTATCATGCAAAAAGTTGTAAGCGAGATGGAAGAGGTTTTAAACTTCACCCACTTTAGATTTACTATATTTTAAAAAGCATAAGCCCTCTTGTTTTACCAAGAGAGGTTAAGCCTCACCCTTTTTAAAAGCGAGGTTTTTAGGAACACTAACCAATGGCGTTCTCCACGATGAACCTCGTAGATAGAGCTAACTAAGCTTCACTAAAAAGGGGGAGTTTTATAGTAAATCTAGCTCCCCCATCTACATTTTCAACACTCAAGCTTCCTTGCATATTTTTCTCTATTATCATCTTTGACATATAGAGTCCTATGCCAGTTCCTTGGTTTTTATGCTTCGTGGTAAAGTATGGATCAAAGATTTTATTCTTTATCTCTTTTGGTATCCCTCCAGCATTATCACTTACTAAGATATAAACATCCGTAGCATCCTTGTAGGCTTTTATCTCTATGTTTTTTTTATCTATGTTGTTTGATATAAGGGCATCTTTTGCATTGTTTAGGATTATAAGCATAACTTGTTGAAGCTCATTTTTAACATTTAAAAGTCTTATCTCTTTGTCAATATCTAGATTTATTTTTATACTAGAGTGCTCAAGCGTAGCGCCAATGATACTTAGCATCGATTCTACTATCTCAAAAAGAAGATAGCTCTCTTTTTTCTTGTCACTCTTATAGTAATTTCTAAAGTCATCAATAGTATCAGACATATATCTAATGTTGTTATCTATACTCTCGTGTATGCGGTTAAAATCTTCATCGCTTAGTTTGCTTAGATGCTTTTTAAAGTACATATCTTGATTTAGCAGAGCTATATCATTAAGAGGTTGTCTCCACTGATGTGCGATCTGCTCTATCATCTCACCCATAGATGCTAGCCTTGCTTGCTCGATTAGCATCTCATCTTTTTGTCTCTCTTTTCTTAGAGCCAATTCTACTGCTAATTTTAAGTTTTTGTTATGATTTTTTAGTTTATTCGTGTACTCATCATGAAGTCGTTTAAATCTCTCTGCAAGAGCAGCTGAGAGTAAAATCATCTCAACGCCCGATGCAGCTTGCTGAACATACTTCATGGTAAAATAGCCTGAGACAAGACTAAACTTACTAAGTGTAAAAAAGAGAGTCCCTAGTAAAAATATGCCCCAACCCAGAACAAAGAGTCGAACAGAGTAGTAATCCTTTCTCATAACCATAAAACCAGCAGCCAACAAGACTAAAGGGATAATGATAGTAAGTGAGGCTCCTGCTACTATAGTGTACTTGTAAGGTAGAAGTGCTGAGAAGATGATGCCAAGGACTGAGAGATAGATGAGTGGTTCAAAAACAAACTTATCACAACTTGGTATATTCTTTTGAGCGTTTAAGAGGCTCCTACTAAAGACAAGCTGAAAAAATATACTTGTGTATATAAAAAACACTGCTCCTTTTTCTCTCATCCAAGCACTCTCTTGCCAAATATGTAGCCAGCCTAGTCCATCAAAAGAGAGTTGCCAAAGAGCATAAGATGCAACAAAGGCTACATATAAAACATAGATTTTCTCTTTTGTATATATAAAAGCTATAAGATTATAAAATATCAAAACTAGCAAGATGCCATAGTAGATGCCAGAGAGACTCTGATGCACATGAGTGTGCTCAAGAAGAGCTTTACTGCTTATAATCTCCATGGGAACAAGCATAGAACTTGAAGTTTTAACCCTTACATATAGCGTATAAGTCTGTGTGGAGTCATTTAAAAGCGAGAAAGCAAGGTTGTGTTGCTTTGTATCTCTTTCAGCAAGCGGATATAAATCTCCACTCTTTTTATGAAGCACTAACTTATCATCTTCATCAAGCATATAGATATCAACAAAATCAAGCAAAGGGTAGTCTATAGAGAGCCACCACTCCTTTTTTTTCATAGCTTCATCGTAGCTAAATTTAAACCTAAACCAGTGTGCTTTTGTAAGAAATCCAAAATTTGCAATACTCTTAGAGTGTTTTTCAAACTCTCTATTTTTTATCTCTTGTAGTGTGGCATCTTCGCTATCATCGACATAAAACTCAAGATGCTGTCCCACGATATAAGGCTCATTCTCTTGAGTAACTCTTATCGCTTCACTTGAGAATAAAAAGCTAACAAAAAATAATAATAAAATCATATATTTCATAATTTCTCCAAATCTTAGTGATTATACATCAACTTTAGAAAGTTTTTTTTGATTATTGACTTCTTTTTTTTAAAATGATAATATTTCGTTATATCTTTAAATACATAATGCCAAAAGGAATCTTATGAAAAAACTACTTCTGTTTCTTATGCTCTGTACTGCCCTTCTTAATGCAAATACCCTAAACATCGCAGTCGCTGCAAATGTTAGTTACGCTATGGATGAGTTAATTGCCGAGTTTAACAAAACCCACAAAGACACAGAGGTAAGAGTTACTTTGGGAAGTAGCGGAAAGCTAACTGCCCAGATAAAGCACGGTGCACCTTATCATATTTTTATGGCTGCAAATATGAAGTTTCCACAATCTCTCTATGATGATAAGATTGCTAAAGGTGCCCCAGTTATCTACGCTTTAGGCTCTCTTGCGATTTTAAGTAAAGAAGATAAAGATATGTCAAAAGGCATCGAGCTGTTAAAGGGCGACGATATATATAAAATCGCCATAGCAAACCCAAAAACTGCACCCTATGGAACTGCTGCGATGGAGGCATTTAAGAGTGCTGGCATCTATGAAGATATAAAGAGCAAACTCATCTTTGCTGAGTCCATCTCACAAACTGTATCATTTGCTATAACTGCAGCAGACATAGGACTTATCGCAAAGTCATCTCTTTACTCAAAAACCATGCTAAAATACAAACAAAATTTAAACTGGGTAG
>JAQUFE010000072.1 GCA_028684815.1 Sulfurimonas sp. | reverse complement strand
CAACTCCAAATGTCTATGCAGATCAAATAGAGTGGATGTCAAAACATTTAGATAACCGTAAAAACGTCATCATCTCGACTCATACGCATAACGATAGAGGAACATCTGTAGCTGCAACAGAGTTAGCACTTTTAGCAGGAGCTGATAGAGTTGAGGGAACACTTTTAAGTAATGGCGAGAGAACAGGAAATGTTGATATTATAACCCTAGCATTAAATATGTTGACTCAAGGAATAGACCCTAAGTTAAACTTCTCAAATGTAGATGAAGTCTTAGAGATTGTTGAGAGATGTACAGAGATGCCAACTCATCCAAGACACCCTTATGTGGGAGAGTTAGTATATACTGCATTTTCAGGCTCACATCAAGATGCTATAAACAAAGGTTTGGCATACCAAAAAAATAGCCCAGATGGCTTTTGGGAAGTTCCATATTTACCCATCGACCCAAAAGATGTAGGTCGCTCTTATGAGTCTATCATCCGTATAAACTCACAATCTGGAAAAGGTGGCGTGGCATATATACTAGAGAAAAACTTTGGTTATCAGCTTCCAAAAGCTATGCATCCTGAGATTGGTAAAATAGTTCAAGCTGTAACAGATGAAGAGGGAAGAGAGCTAGAACCTGATGAGATATTAGACATCTTTAATAAGACATATTTTGAGACAAAAGAGCATATCAGTTTTGTGGATGTGACAGTTGAGTCGTTAAAAAAAGTATCAACTTGCACTCTAGTTTATAACTATAAGGGTAGAGAGATTGTAGCATCTGCACAAGGAAATGGTCCCATCGACGCTTGTAAAAATGCTCTGATGAAAGACTATGAAAATGAGTTTACGATAAATTCATATTCAGAACACTCTTGTGGGGATAAAAGTAGTGCAAAAGCTATAGCTTATATAGAGATACAAACTAAAGATATTTTGTCATGTTTTGGTGTAGGTATCGATGACGATATAGCAACTGCTTCAATAAAAGCTATGTTTAGTGCCTTAAATAGGACTTTTACACACTAAAAGACTTACTCACTTGTAGTGAGTGAGTCTTTAACACTTAGTCTCTATATAGATTTTTATTTGGAAACTTCTCAACAGCGAAGTAATCATCATCAAAATCATCATACTCTTCATAGTTAATAGTAAAGATTTTAGGATATCCTCTTTTTACAAGTTCCTCATCCATAAGTTCACTATTAAAACCCTTATCACGGCAGAGTTCAACGATGCTATCAATATCTTCAGCACCAACACCATTAAGTTCCATCTCAAATATCACATCAGAAATGTTCATTGTATCCTCAAAAAAAATGTTATGTTTTACATAAAAAAATTTGTTTGATACTTCATCAAACACAGCCAAAAAACCCCAAGATATCTAGTGTTATCTCTTTTGACTCAAAGGTCTTTTTATACTATTGGGCGACCTCTATTTGAGCTAGAAATTATACTGTTTTTTTAAAAAAAAAGGTATAGATGAGTATAGAAGGGAATTCTACACTTTTAAAATTAAAACATTTTCTATGGAGCTCTCAAGGATATCAAAAGCGTAAAAACTAATCTTTCCAGTAGTGTGAAGTGCTAGTATATCGTGTGGTATATCTTCAACTTCTTTGTCAAAGAGTTTAGGATTTAAAGAGCTTTTATGAACTTTTGTGGAGATTGCAAATCCCTGAGGAATATCTATTGTTTGAATAAATTGTTCAAGATTTCTCTCACTTTTATCTTTCATCACACTCATATACTCTATAGTATCCTCATCACTAAATCCGTAACTGTTGAGACGCGCCTCAAAAGGAATAGTAAAAAAGTGCACAAGAGTAAGATAGGCATTAGGAAATATTTTTGCAATCTTTAAGATGGCCTCTGCTGAACATGTAGAGAGATCAGTGGGAAGTAAAATATTGTTTGCTACAATCTCGCTCTCTTTTTTAAGAATCAATACAGGGACATCTGCACTTCTTACTATATGTTTTGTATGTGAGCCTAAATAGACCTCGCTAAAGCTGTAAGTCTCTCCACTTTTACCAATAATAATAAGCTTCGATTTAAGAATATTTGCAATTTTGGCAATCTCTTTTTTTGTGTTGCCCTCTACACAATGAAAATGTTTCTCATCAAAGTTAGCAAATGTATTTTTTAGTTTTTCTAAACTATGTTCTTTAATATAATTGATATCTTTTTTGGGCGAAAAAAAGGAGTTCTCTACAATATGAACAACATCTATAATACCACCTATCTTTTGTGTAAACTCCATCGCTCTTTTTAAAACCGTAAAACTATCTTCTGAAAAATCTATTGCGACAAGTGATTTAAATTGTTTCATAAACTCTACACCCTATTTGAATTTTTCGCTTACTTTAGCATAGTGTAGATTAACAAATGATAAGTGAAATTTTTTAACAATCTTAGAGATACAAAATTTGCTACTCGATAATATCTTCATCATTTAACTCGTTAAACTCGCTATGTTCTATTGCATCTTCATTAAAATACTCTATCTTATCATCCGCTACATTTAAGTTTCTAAACTTCGCTATATGAAAGATGGCATCTCCTTCTTGAACAAGTGGAATCTCTGATTTTCCAATGATGACTCCAGCAAAAGGTGATTTTACTTCCATAGTAGCATCACTTAAAGGTTCATCTATAAAGGCTACAACTTCATCTTTAAGAACAGTATCTCCAAGTGCTTTTATTGTCCTTAGCATCCCGCTTTTGTTAGCCCTTGTCCATTGGCTATTTTTTGTAACTATTGGGAGTTTTTTTACTCTCTTAGCCACTCTTGGAAGCATTCCATTTGCTCTTAGGACATTTATAACTCCATGAACTCCTATCCTAATAGAGGTCTCATCAAACCTCAAAGCTCCGCCTGCTTCATACAAAAGTATAGGCACTCCTTTTTCTTGCGCTACGGCTCTTAGTGAGCCATCTCTTACCTCTGAGTGAAGTATTACAGGAGCTTGAAAGACTTTTGCTAAGTTAAATGTATATTCATTGTTGATGTTTGTTCTGATTTGAGGAAGATTTGATTTGTGAATAGATGCGGTGTGAAGGTCTATACCCAAATCACACTTTGAGACTATCTCGTCAAAAAATATCTTAGCTACACGACTAGCGAGTGAGCCTTTAACGCTTCCTGGGAAGCTTCTGTTTAAATCTCTTCTATCTGGTAGATATCTTGAGAGCGTCATAATGCCATAGACATTTACTATAGGCACTAAGATAAGTGTGCCTCTTAATTTTTTTAAGATTTCTAGCTTTCTTAGCCTTCTAATAATCTCTACACCATTTAACTCATCCCCATGGATGGCAGCGCTTACAAATACAATCGGGCCATCCCTTCTACCTCTCATCACTCTAACTGGTAACTGAGTTGGTGTGTTGTATAGTTTAGGCAAGTCAAGAAGTATGGTAACATTAGTTCCTCTAGCAACCTCAACGTTCCCCAAAACAAACTTATCTTTTTGCATCTATGCCCCTATGCTATCTTTTTTAATCTTTCTTTTTTTACTTAATACATCAGATTTTGGAGTTACATTTAAAGCGATATAATCCATAATTTTACCAGCAATATCTATCTTTGTAGATTTCTCAATTCCCTCAAGTCCAGGTGATGAATTTACCTCCATCACAAGTGGACCACGAGATGATTCAATCATATCTACTCCGCAGATGCCAAGCCCCATAGCTTTTGCAGCGGCAAGAGCAGTTGATTTTTCTTTTCTTGTTAGCTTATGTTCGGTTGCACTTCCGCCTTGATGTAGGTTTGATCTAAAATCCCCCTCTGCACCTTGGCGCTTCATAGCCCCAACGATTTCGCCACCAACTATCAAAACACGAATATCAGCCCCACCTGCTTCTTCTATATACTCTTGAACAAGAAGATTTACATCCATGCCATAAAAGGCATCTAAAACTGACTTTGCAGCTTTTTCGCTATCTACTAAAACCACCCCAACACCTTGAGTTCCCTCTAAAATTTTAAGTATCAAAGGGGCACCACCACTGAGAGCTATAACATCTTTTGCACTCGATTTGTTAGATGCAAAGATAGTCTTTGGCATATCTACACCCTGTTTTGATAGGATTTGCAAGCTTCTTAGCTTATCTCTACTCCTTGCAACTGCTAAACTCCCCGAAGTTGAGAAGACATCCATCATCTCAAAGTGCCTAATCATCGCAGTTCCATAAAAAGTTCTACTCGCGCCGATTCTTGGGATAATAGCATCTGGGATGGGAAGTTGAGCACCTTGATAGTTTATGTGAAGCTGCCCTTTCATAATCTCTATACTACATTTTAAATAGTCTATAACTCTTACTTCCCAGCCTTTTTGTGTGGCAGCCTCTACAAGCCTTTTTGTAGAGTAGAGATTTTTGTTTCTTGATAGTATATAAATTCTCATATTTTTACCTTTTCATCTTTTTTTGCTATATATTCTTTCGACACATCTACTAAAAATTTTCCACTTAAAAACTTTCTACCTATGAGCATTGGATACTTCATATCTGCTCTATCTGCTAAAGAAATAATTGTTTTGTATTTTTTACCAAAAAATTCTACGCTCACTTTTATAGATGCTCTCTCTTGAAGCTTTCCATTTGAGCTTCTTACTCTTTTTATAGAGTGAAGTGGCATAACTATTTTTTTATCATGATATGCCTCATGCACCTCATCTTGTAAGCTAAAATGGACAAAGCCCTTATCATCTATATGTATATCATCACAGTGCAAGGCGTTAGAATCCGCACCTGTATCTATCTTTGCATCTAAGTTATAAAGTTCTAAATCTAAGATAGATATAACTTCTCGTCTGCCAATAATTTTCATTCCAGCCACCCATTAACCTCAAAATAATTTTTATAAATCTTACTCTTAATTGTCACTATTATATCCATATTGTTATAAATCTTAAACCTTTAGTATCCATGTAATTTTTGTTATTTTAAGTGTATAATACTCTACTTTGTATAACTATTTTGGAGAAATTTTGAAACAATTATTTACTTCTTTTTTAGCTATTTTACTGCTTTTTAGTTTCACTTATGCCGAAGATTTTGATTATCTTGATAAACAAAACAACACTTGGCTTCAGGTATATAGCAACTCACTCAAGGCAGACAAGCTAGATGATGAGATAAAAACACTCAAAGGTGAAGTCCAAAGAGCAAGTGGTAAGAGAAAGTCTGAACTAACACAGCTCTTAACACTCAAAACTAGTAAAAGAAAGATACTAGATGAGCTTCCACAATCTTTTGCTGGGATGCTTGAGAAGATTGGAGTGGCATCTGATGCAAAAGAGATAAACATCATAGAGTATCTCTTCAAAAACAAAAACAATAGCTTTAATATCCAAAATCAAAAATTTACCATCTTAGAAAAAGAGTACGAAGATGCACAAGAGTATTTAAACAAAGAGTTAGCTTCTGCCCAAGAGAAAAAAGATACACAAAAAGAGGAGCAGCTACGTAAAGCCATAGACTTTTTTGACAATGCAAAAGGTTTACTTGAGCATAAAAAAGAGGTCTTAAAACACTCAAAAGAAGCATATCTTTATGAGCTAAAAAGTTATGAAAAAACGCAACTTCCAAGACATGGCGTAAACATCGCTGTTGTTGTGTTTATCTTTTTACTTTTTCACTTTCTAAAGTACTTTATTATAAAAAGAACAAAAGATGAAGACCAACTCTTTAAGATAAAAAAAATTTTAAATA
>JAQUFE010000071.1:1728-6008 GCA_028684815.1 Sulfurimonas sp. | reverse complement strand
TTTTAGTCTATCTAGTGGCGAACTCATCTTTTTCTCTCTTTATATTTTACATTGTTAAAACATTAGCAGTATAACAAAAAAGCCAGACTTTATAAATAAAACAGTAGAATCACTAACTTTCACTTAATTGGTTTGTATATGAAAACAGTTTTTACCTCTTTAACATTTAAAACTCTTGGGCTACTTTTTGTATCATCGAGCATTTTTATACTTTTTATTCTCTTTATAGCTAAAGACTCTTTTTCAGATGGCTATCTCTACCTTGTTAAAGAAGAGATAGACTCTATAGAGAAAAAACTTCATAAAGAGGTCTCAACAAGCTTAAAAGAGAGATCTTATGACAAACTAGAAGACATAGCAGAATCTTTTCTTTTACACAAAAAAATTCTACTTATAAAGATAAATTCAGCTCTTATAGATAAGCCAATTGTAGTTTATAAAAAAGAAAAGTCAATTAAAAAATTACAAGATGCCAATCATTTTACTTCTATAAATGATGTTTATGAAAAAGATAGTTCAAACAAACTCGCGACCGCTACGTTCATCTACTCAAACGACTCCTACAAGATATATATGCAAAACTTCTATAGATACTTCATTGGCGGTGTTTTTGCCTTTGGACTAGCTACTTTTTTTCTTGGATTTTTACTATATAACTCTTTAAAAAAACTCAGACTTCTAGCCAGCTCGTTAGAGAAGTTTAACCCTTATGATACAGATGCTAAGATTGTCAACATCTGCGCAAATGATGAGATAGGGACTATAAGCAAGTCTGCAACTACGATGGTAAACAAACTAAAGTCTTATATACAAAGCACTAAAGAGTTAACTCAAACCATCAAACAAAAAGAAGCCCACTTAAAAGAGGCTCAAAGAATAGCTAAGGTTGGAAGTTGGGAGTACAATGTTGTGCAAAAGGAGTTAACTCTAAGCGATGAAGTTTATCGCATCTTGGGCGTGAAGTTTGGGACGACTATATCTTGGAGTGATTTTTTAGCATATATCTCAAAAGAAGACTCCCAAAGAGTTTTAGAAACCTTAGAAGAATCCATAAAAGTTGGCTCAAAGTTTAACATAAAGTATGCACTCAACCTTCAAAATAAAAATGAAATTTTTGTTCAGACTAAAGGTAAAGTTAGAAAAAAACAAGGCGGACATGTAAGAATCACCGCTGTGACTATGGATATTACTAACGATATAAAAAACAAACAAACCATAGAACGTCTCGCTTACTATGACTCTCTAACAGGACTTGCTAACAGGGCACTTCTGCAAGATAGGATGCAAAAGGCCATACAATATGCAAAGAGACAAAAAACAAGTTTAGCAGTTATGTTTTTAGACCTTGACCACTTCAAGCTTATAAATGACACATTAGGTCATAGCGTTGGAGATGAACTTCTTATACATGTTGCAAAAATATTGCAAATCCATCTAAGAGAATCTGACACTCTCTCAAGGCTTGGCGGAGACGAGTTTATCATACTTTTACCATCAATAAGTTCACAAAAAGATGCTCACATCATAGCCCAAAAAGTTCAAAATACTCTTCAAAGTAAACACGACATCGGAAAGCATCAACTCTATATAACCTCAAGTATGGGAATGGCACTATATCCAGAACATGGCGAGAGTGCTGATGAACTTATAAGAAATGCAGATACTGCCATGTATGAGGCTAAAAATAGCGGTAGAAATAGTTATGCTATCTACTCTAAGAGTATGGGAAACTTTGTAGATAAACAACTCAACTTAGAGCAAGACTTAACTCAAGCAGTAAAAAACAAAGAGCAGATTGAAGTGTATTATCAAGTAAAAATCAACGCTAAAGAAGGATATATTTCAGGAGCAGAAGCTCTAGTAAGATGGGTTCATCCAACTAAGGGAATCATTATGCCTGATGATTTTATTCATATAGCAGAGAGTACAGGTCTGATGGTTGAGCTTGGAAATATTGTGATTGAAGAGTCCATCGCAAAACTACAAGAACTAAATAGCTTAGGTCTAAGCGGACTTAAAATTGCAATCAATCTCTCTGCTAGGCAGTTTCAAGATCCAAGATTAATCTCCTTTGTAGCGACTATGATTGAGCGCTATAAAGTAAATCCTGCTAAAATTGAGTTTGAGATAACAGAGACTCTATCTATGATAAATATAAACAATACTCTTAGGATATTAAATGAACTGAAAAAGACTGGTGTCTCTATAGCTATAGATGATTTTGGTACAGGACACTCTTCTCTATCATATCTTAAAAAATTTCCTATAAACAATCTTAAAATCGACAAAACTTTCGTCTTAGATATTATAGATGATGCAGATGATAAAGCTATAGTTCATGCTATAATCTCCATGGCACACTCTTTGGGCTTTACTACTGTAGCTGAGGGCGTCGAAACTAAGGAGCATGCGGACTTGTTAAAAGAGATGGGTTGTGATGAACTTCAAGGTTTCTATTTTTCTAAGCCCCTAGCAAACAAAGAGTTAACAAGTTTTATGCAAAACTTTGCATCAACTAATTAACAAATTTAGATATAATTCATCAATAAAATATAAAAGATATAAATGGACTATTTACAAATAAAAAGAGTTAAATCTCTACGCGGAAATATCAAGATCTCAGGTGCTAAAAACGCTTCTCTTCCCCTAATAGCGATGACAATTGTTGCTAAAAACAGTGTGCATATAAAAAATTTGCCTCATGTAGCAGATATAAGTACACTCTTAAAACTACTATCAAATCTTGGTGCAACTTGTGAGTTTTGTGAAGATAGAGTTATAGTTGACACTTCAACCCTCGCTCAGACTAAAGCGACATATGACATAGTTAAAACTATGAGAGCATCTATCCTTGTTTTAGGTCCAATTCTAGCTAGATTTGGACACTGTGAAGTCTCACTTCCAGGTGGCTGTGCTATTGGGCAAAGACCAGTTGATTTGCACTTAAAAGCGTTAGAGCAGATGGGCGCAAAGATAAATATAGAAGCTGGTTACATCCATGCCGTTGCACCAAATGGGCTAAAAGGGTGTGAGATTGTTTTTGATAAGATAACAGTAACAGGAACCGCAAATATTGTTATGGCAGCAGCTC
Source organism: Sulfurimonas sp. (assembly GCA_028684815.1). Classification (GTDB taxonomy): domain Bacteria; phylum Campylobacterota; class Campylobacteria; order Campylobacterales; family Sulfurimonadaceae; genus Sulfurimonas. The sequence goes on along the minus strand of JAQUFE010000071.1, from coordinate 2,917 downwards.
TTGCATCTGGAGAAACAACTATTGTTAACGCTGCAAGAGAGCCTGAAGTGGTTCAGCTTTGCGAAATTTTAAATGCAAGTGGTGTGAACATAGAAGGCATTGGAACAGCTATTTTAAAGATTTCTGGTACTAACGGAGAGTTAGTTGAGATAAAAGAGTTTTCAGTTATTCCAGACCGAATAGAAGCTGGAACCTATCTTTGTGCTGGAGCTATCACTCGTTCTGAACTAACCCTTACTCATGTAAATGCTAAGCATCTAGGCTCAGTTTTAGCAAAACTTGAAGAGATGGGCTCAAAATTTACCATCACTCAAGACACCATCACCATCCATCCATCAAAAGTAATAAAACCTATAAAGATAGTTACTCAAGAGTACCCTGCTTTTCCAACAGATATGCAAGCACAGTTTTTAGCTCTTGCTACTCAGGCAAAAGGTACATCTATCATAGAAGAAAAACTATTTGAAAACAGATTTATGCATGTAAGTGAGCTTCAGAGAATGGGAGCTGACATCTCTTTAAATGGTAATGTTGCAACCATAAACGGTGGGACAAAACTAAGTGGGACTGATGTAATGGCAACTGACCTTAGAGCTTCAAGCGCACTTGTTTTAGCTGGGCTTGTAGCAGATGGCATCACAAATGTGCATAGAATCTACCACTTAGACCGTGGTTATGATGCCCTAGAGAAGAAACTAGAAGCTGTCGGGGCAAATGTGAAGAGATTAAAAGAGTAGTTTTACTTAAAGATAATCATCTCATAGATGCTTTTTTTAGTTACAAGCGCCTTATCTGGAGATACTGCATGAGAATTTTGTGCACGAGAGACTTTATGTCTTAAGTCTAGTATCTCTGTCTCCATCTCATCTACATTCTCTTTTAGTCTTAGTATAATATCTACACCAGCTAGATTAACACCTAGTTCACGTGTTAGTCTTAGTATAAGCTTTATCTTATCTATATCTCTTTGAGAATATAGTCTTATACGGCCATTTGAGCGTGAAGGCGATATAAGATTCTCTCTCTCATACTGCCTTAAAGTTTGCGGATGTATATCTAAAATTTTTGCAACAATGCTAATTAGATAGACTGGTTCATCATACTTATGGATCATAATCTCTCCTTTTTATTTTATTTATTCACTCAAACGAACTCGTCCGTTTGAGTGGCAGGGACAACTTGTCCCTTG
>JAQUFE010000071.1:0-1628 GCA_028684815.1 Sulfurimonas sp. | reverse complement strand
CCTTTACCTTTAACACGCATTTTCTCGCCACTTTTTACACCTGCTGGGATTTTAATATCAAATCTATCCCCATTTACTGAGACTGAGTGTGAACCACCAAGAATAGAGACACTAAAAGGTATGGTTACGCTTGTCTCTATATCTAAGTTAGGTTGTTGCTGGGCTCTACTAAAACCACCGCTCTCAAAAGGGTTTGAGCCGCCAAAGCCACCAAAACCACCGCCTCCTGAGAACATCTGACGAAGTATCTCATCCAAATCAGCACTACCACCTGCTTGAGAACGAGAAAAATCATGAAAATTTTGACCACCAAACATATTGTCGCCATGTCTATCATACTGCTGTTTTTTCTCTTTATCGCTTAGTATTTCATAAGCAGCATTTATCTCTTTAAATTTATCTTCAGCACCCTTATCTTTGTTTACATCTGGGTGATATTGTCGCGCTAACTTTCTATACGCTTTTTTAATCTCGCTCTCACTCGCATTTTCCGATACTTCAAGAGTCTTATATAACGATTTAGCCATTTGTTCTTTTCCTATCTTTTGTATTATAATTGTTAGAATAACTAAGCGGTATTATATCATAAGAGTTGAGTGGATGTCAATCAAGGTGTTCATTAATTTTAATGTTTTTTTAGTTAAGCAAACTATCTTTCTGAACTAGATTCCGTGTCAAGCACGGAATGACGGAACACACGTCATCCTAAACAAACAGACTGTCATCCTGAACTTGATTCAGGATCCAACTTAATAATTCTTCACAGAGCATTCAATTGAGTATTTTAAAAGATAATGAGTTGAATTATTAAGTAAAAAAGAGATAAGATAATTGCTTGTTAAGTAAAAATTATTTGTGAGAATTAAATATAATGAATAAGATTAATAAGAAATCGACTATTTTAGTTATTGATGATACGCCTGATATACTTAGCTTAGTAATGGGACTTTTAAAAGATGACTACAATTTAAAACTTGCCAGTGGTCCACATAAAGCTCTAAATCTGCTTCAAAGTGAACCAGAAATTGACTTAATACTTCTAGACATTATGATGCCAGAAATTGATGGCTATGAGATGTGTAAACTTATAAAAAACAACCCTCTTTATGTCCAAACACCCATAATCTTTTTAACAGCCCTTGAAAAAATATCAGATATTGTAAAAGGCTTTGAATATGGGGCAGTTGATTATATTACAAAACCCTTCATACCTGAAGTTTTAAAAGCAAGAGTAAAGACTCATATTGACTTAAAACTCTTTTACGACAAGATGGTATATGATTTAAAATCCAAAGATGAGATGCTACTTAGACAAAGCAGAATGACTACATTAGGAGAGATGTTTAAAAATATCACACATCAATGGAAACAGCCTCTTTCTATTATAAATATGAGCTGTTCAGTTTTAAAAATGAATCATGATTTTGGCGAATTAGATATTGATGAATTGATGAAAACTCTTGACACTATTATTTCAGAAGCTCAGTATCTCTCGCATACAATGGAATGTCCCCTATAAACTAGACAATTACTAACTCAGTAAAAACCTACTTTTTTGAAGACTCCAAATTATATCTTTTTTCAAACTCATTTGGTGAAATATAATCCAAATAACTATGTCTTCTTTT
>JAQUFE010000032.1 GCA_028684815.1 Sulfurimonas sp. | reverse complement strand
TCTTCACCCATTCAACAACTAAGTGCTACAATCTGAACAATTATTATTTCCATTGAAACAAAAAAAGCTATCTATGAAAATGATGAGTTATTAGGCATACTTGAATAAGTAGCTAAACTTTATCAACGTAGTATTCCTAAAAGCATCGCTACCGAAAGGTGTGGTAAACTCTATTATTGACAAGTGCTCACTAGCTACTACGCCTCGCGTGGTAGTATGTATATGTATTATAATTCAGGTATGTATCAGTTCCAACGCAGAGCATTGGAACTAGTGAAACCAGCTTCTATTTGGTATCGTTCTTTCATGCTTAACTGCTTATAAGACATAGATTTCCTTATCTTTGGTCGGATAATTAATCTTACACTTTTTGCAGTTAACCTTCTCTGTTTACCCACCTATTGAATTTTAAGAGTGTTGCACTTTAAACTTGAATTGGCGATATGAGTTCCAACGCAGAGCATTGGAACTAGTGAGTGAAAAGTTTAAAGCTCTATGAGGTTTATAACAATGATAGGGGTTATCTTTGTTATGCTTATTATGGTATTATTTCAAATATTATTTTAGGATATTATATGAAAAAATATATAAAAGATCAGATAAAAAAATCTTATGAAACAAAAAAAGCTATCTATGAAAATGATGAGTTATTAGGCATAATTGAACAGGTAGCTAAACTTTGTGTAGAACTCTATAGAGGTAAAAATAAGACTATTTTAGCTGGTAATGGTGGTAGTGCTGCAGATGCACAGCATATTGCTGCTGAGCTTGTTGGTAGATATGGATTTGACAGACCATCTATTCCTTCACTTTCACTTACTACTGACACTTCAAACTTAACTGCTATTGGAAATGATTATGGCTATGATAAAGTTTTTTCTCGTCAATTAGAGGGAATGGGACAAGATGGGGATATTTTTATAGGTATATCTACATCAGGAAACTCTTTAAATATTATAAACGCTTTTAAAGTAGCAAAAGAAAAAAATATCAAAACTGTGGCTTTAGTTGGACGTGATGGTGGGGAGATGGCACAGTTAGCTGATATTGCCATCATCGTTCCTTCAGATGCAACGCCGCGAATACAAGAGGCACATATACTTATAGGTCATATTCTTTGTGACATTATAGAAAAAGAAATATTTGGTGAGGGTGTATCAAAATAGTCTATGAATAAGGCACTTTTTCTTGATCGTGATGGTGTTATAAATGTTGAAAAAGATTATCTTTATAAGATAGAAGATTTTGAATTTATAGATGGAATATTTGAATTATGCAAATACTATGAGAGGCTTGGATTTATTATAGTTGTTGTGACTAATCAATCAGGTATCGCAAGAGGTTTTTACTCAGAAGATGAGTTTGAGATTTTAACCTCTTGGATGAAAGACAAGTTTTTACAACAAGGCATTCTCATATCTAAAGTTTACCATTGTCCTCACCACCCTAAAATTTCTGGCGCATGTAGTTGTAGAAAACCAAATCCTGGAATGCTCCTAGATGCCAGTAAAGATTTGAATATAGATTTATCTAAATCAATAATTATCGGGGATAAAGAGAGAGATATAGAAGCAGGACTCGCTGCTGGCTTGAACTGCACCTATCTTTTTGATGAATCAAAGAGCATTACACTATCAAAAGCAAATAAAATTATCTCAAAACTAAAGGATATTTACGATGTTAATTCTAAATAGTGGTGGCACGCTTAATAAAATATATAATCCTAAAAATGGAGAATTAGAAATTCCATATAATAATGATGTTATAGAGAGAATTTTGCTTAGTGCTGATTTTGATTATAGCTTAGCTGGTGTAGTTTATAAAGATAGTCTAGATATGGATATGAATGATAGAAAAATGCTCGCTAGCATCATTATGGAGTCAAGTGATGATGCGTTTATCATAGTTCATGGAACTGATACTATGAGTATTACAGCTGAGTTTTTAACTGAGATATTTGAAGATAGAAAAATCATACTTACCGGAGCTATGAGACCTTTTGAGATAGATAATATAGAAGCTACACTAAATCTTGGAATGGCATTAGGATTTCTTAAAGCTAAACCGCAAAATGGCATATATATCTGTATGAATGGCTTGGTTGAACTATCTAATAGTATTGTTAAAAATAGATCTTTAGGAAAATTTGAACTTGTCAAATAAAGTAGCTTGTAGTCATTGTCATCTTGAGTTTGATGAGGCTGTTATGATAAAAGATAATAATCACTACTTTTGCTGTAATGGTTGTCAGGGTGTTTTTAAACTTCTTAGCGATGAGGGATTTGATAGTTTTTATACTAAAACCCAAAATGTTAAGCTCTCACCTCCTCTTGAGAAGTTTGAAGATTCATCAACCTTTGATAGTGAGTCTTTTAGAGATGCTTTTGTAAAAGTAAATAGTGATGGATTTAATGAAATAGCACTTATTATAGAAGGAATTCACTGCTCTGCTTGTGTCTGGTTAAATGAAAAAGCTCTTCATAAAATGGATGGCGTAATAGAAGCAAATATCAACTTTACTAACAACAAAGCTACTGTAGTTTGGGCAGACGGTGTTGTGAAATTATCTGCTATTATAGAGATGATTCGCTCTATTGGTTATGATGCCTTTGCGTATGACTCTTCTATTCAAGAAGTTTATGCAAACAAAGAGAGAAAATCTTACTACTTAAAGATGGCAGTTGCGATCTTTGCATCTATGAATATTATGTGGATTGCAATAGCTCAATATGCTGGATACTTTACAGGAATAACCCAAGATGTAAAAACTATTTTAAATATAGCCGAGTGGATTTTAGCTACTCCTGTACTTTTTTTTAGTGGTTGGGTATTTTTTAGAGGTGCATACTATGGTCTAAAAAATAGAGTTGTAAATATGGACTTGATGGTTGCAACTGGAGCATTACTTACATATATATATTCTATCTATATAACTGTGACTGAATATGGAGAGGCATATTTTGACTCTGTTAGTATGATTATAACTTTTGTTCTAATTGGAAAATTTTTAGAAGTATTGAGTAAAAAAAATGCGGCAGACACATTAGATATCATTGGTAAACATATACCAAGTGAGATAAAAATTCTTTTGGATGATACTATCACTACTTGTAAGTTAGAAAATGTAAAAGTTGGAAATATCGTGGTTGTCTCATCAGGCGAGAGAGTTTTACTCGATGGTGAAATTGTAAAAGGGCAAGGTTCTTTCGATGAGTCTAACTTAACGGGAGAGAGTGAGCCGATCTATAAAAAGGCAGGCGATAGCGTTATTAGCGGAACTACAAGTATAGATGCAGATATTTATTTTAGAGCTACAAAGGACTTTAAACACTCAACTCTTTCAAATCTTGTCACTCTGCTTGAATCCGCAATAAATAAAAAACCAAAAATACAGCAGATGGCAAATAGGCTCTCAGAACACTTTTCCTCTGTCATACTAGGCTTTAGTTTTTTAACATTTATTGTATGGGTAGTGTTAGGCAACGGCTTTGAGACCTCTTTTATGATTGGCATCTCCGTTATTGTTATAGCATGTCCTTGTGCTTTAGCTCTTGCTACACCAGTTGCTACTCTTGTTGGGTTAAACCTTGGTGCAAAGAGAGGCATCCTCTTTAAAGAGGCGGCTCAAATTGAGACTATGGCAAAGGTTGATACTTTAGTTCTTGATAAAACAGGGACTCTTACAGTTGGAAAGCCAGAGGTTATAAAAGAGAGCCATTTTGAAGAGTTTGATAAAGGGCTTTTATACTCTCTTGTAAAGTTATCAAAACATCCTGTTGCATCTGGGATTTGCAGATATTTAGAGAGTAAAGATGAGACTATAAAAGAGATTCTGTTTGATGAATTTTCTCAAATACCAGCTTGTGGGATAAAGGCACAATATGGAGGCAAAGAGATACTTGGTGGAAATTTAAAACTTTTAGAACTTCATGGAATAAAAGTTGATTTTATAAGCGATAATACTCTTTTCTACTATGCGGTTGATAAAAAGGTTATAAGTATATATGAGCTAAGTGATAAGATAAAAGACAATGCAAAAGAGCTTATACTTGAGATGCAAAAAAGAAATATAAATGTCGTAATACTAACAGGAGACAATGAAAAGAGTGCTAGAAGTGTGGCAAGCAAGGTTGGCATTACTGAACTTTACTATGAACAAACTCCAGAGGATAAATCTAACTTTATAGAGTCTCTTCATGCGCAAAATAGAAGCGTTGTGATGGTCGGAGATGGTGTAAATGATATTTTGGCACTCTCAAGAGCAGATATTGGTATTGTGATGGGAAGTGGAAGTGATATAGCTGTAGAGATTGGCGATGTAGTTCTACTAAATAATTCACTAACTTCACTCAAAGATGCATTTAAAATAAGCAAGATTACTTTTGGGCTTATTAAGCAAAATCTATTTATATCTTTAGTCTATAATGCTGTTACTATTCCGCTAGCTATGGCTGGTTATGTCATCCCACTAGTAGCAGCTATATCGATGTCTTTGAGCTCACTTTTGGTTGTTGGTAATTCGATGAGAATAAAGTATAAGTTTAAACAAAAATAACAAAGAGGTGAAATATGAGTAACTGGGTAATAGCTATGATGCTAGGGGCTTCGGTCTTTTTGGGAGCTCTTGGACTCTTCGCATTTTTATGGGCTGTAAAAAATGGGCAGTTTGATGATGAAGAAAAATTTTTAAATGCAGCAAAGTTCGATGGAGAGGATGAACTAAATGATGCATATAGACAAGAACAGAAGAAAAAAGCTTTAAAAAAAGAGTATCGACCTGAATAATAAGAAATTATAAAATGATATGTAAGTTTTTTTGGAATGACTGCTCAAGAAAGAGCAGCTTTGAAGATAGATTATTTACCTATAGTTTGTGCGAAAGCTTCTAATTCTTCGTCAGAGTATTTAGCAACTTGACCTTTCATAAGACCTTTCATTGGACCACCGTAACTACCATCTTTGTACCCCTTTAGAGAAGTAGCAATCTCAGCATGAGTCATTTCAGCAACATTTTTAGATTTTCCTAGAGCTGCTTTAGTCCAGTCAGCACCGTGACATGATGTACATGCCGTCCCATTTACTGCTGCCATAGATACTGTTGCTAGTGCTAAAGAAGCTACTGTAGCGATTACGATTTTTTTCATTTTTTTTCCTTAAAGATTAATTTTCGGCTCAATTATAGTGCTTTGAGTCTTAAATACATGTTAATGAATAATAGTGTATTATTTTATTTAAACAATAAGATTATGGATGAGTAAATGAGATACATAGAAGAAGATTTAAAAGATAAAACAATTTTAATAACGGGCGGGGCTGGTTTTATAGGTTCAAACTTAGCTTTTTATTTTCAAAATAACCACCCAGATGCAAAAGTAGTGATTCTTGATAGTTTTAGAAGCTCTTATGTGTTGTCAAATGGAAACTTAAAAAGTTTTGGGCACTTTAAAAATATAATAGGCTTTAATGGGGAAGTCATTAGTGGAGATATTAATGATAAAGATTTACTTCTTGATTTACAGATGAACTATAAATTTGATTATATTTTTCATGAGGCGGCCATCTCTGATACTACCGCACAAGAACAAGATTTGATGATAAAAACAAATGTAAATGCTTATAAAGATCTCCTAGAATTAGCCATAAGACATGGTGCGAATATGATTTACGCTTCATCAGCTGCAACGTATGGAAATGCCCAGTCTCCGCAGAGAGTAGGCAGAGAAGCACCAAATAATGTTTATGGTTTTTCAAAACTATGTATGGATAACTTAAGTCGCGAGTATATTAAAGAGTGTGATATCTCTATAGTTGGGCTTAGATATTTTAATGTTTATGGCAAGGGCGAATATTTTAAAAACACTACAGCATCTATGGTTTTACAGTTTGGACATCAGATATTAGCAGGTAAAAATCCTAAACTCTTTGAGGGAAGCGATAAAATACTCCGTGACTTTATATATATAGAAGACATCATCCAAGCAAATATAAAAGCGATGCAGACGACAAAAAGTGGTGTTTATAATGTAGGAACAGGCAAGGCTAGAAGTTTTCAAGATATAGTAGATATTCTCCAAAAGGAGCTAGGAACTAATCTAAAATGTGAGTATATTCCAAATCCATTTGTTGGAAGTTACCAGTTCCATACGGAGGCTGATATAGAGACTACAAGAGAGGCTTTAGGCTATGAGCCAGCGTATGAGATGGAAGATGCTATAAAAGACTATGTCAGCGAGATAAAGAGGATTTACGAGCAAGAAGTAAACTCATGAAATTTTTAAAAAGCTACACTCCGAAGATCTTAGTTATTGGCGATTTGATGATAGATCACTATTTGTGGGGCAGTTGTGAGAGAATTTCTCCAGAGGCTCCTGTTCAAGTTGTAGATATTGCTAAAGAGACTACACTCTTAGGTGGGGCTGGAAATGTTATAAACAATCTAAGAGCTCTTGGTGCAGATGTGAGTGTTTGTAGTGTTATCGGAGACGATGACAATGGAGTAGAGCTAAAAGAGATGCTAAGAGCTATCAATGTTGATAGTTCTAATATCATTATTCAAAAGGGTAGAAGTACATCTAAGAAGAGTCGTATTATAGCAGTTGGTCAGCAGATATTAAGATACGATAAAGAGAGCAAAGATGAGATTAACAAGCAGAGTGCATCTCAAATAATAGATTCTATATCTAAAAATATTGCTTCTTTTGATACGATAATCTTATCTGATTATGGCAAGGGAGTCCTAACTTCTTTTTTCTGTCAAAGTGTTATAGCTTTGGCAAATAAAAACGGGGTTAAAGTTTTGGTTGATCCAAAAGGAAGCGATTTTTCAAAGTACAGAGGTGCTTACCTTTTAACTCCAAACAAAAAAGAGGCGATGCTAGCTACGAAAATAGAGATAAAAGATGATGAGTCTTTAAAAGCAGCCCTTGTTAAACTCAAAGATGAAGTAAATCTAAACATATCACTTATAACACTCTCAGAGGGTGGAATAGCTACCTATGAAAATGAACTAAAGCGCTTTGCTACTGTTGCAAAAGAGGTTTTTGATGTGACTGGCGCTGGAGATACGGTTATTGCATCTATCGCTTTTGCTTTAAGCGCTTCGAAGTCTATAGAAGAAGCTGCATCATTTGCAAACCTTGCAGCTGGTGTGGTTGTTGGAAAGCTAGGTTCTGCCACTGTAACACTTGATGAGATAGAAGAGTACGAGGCGACGCTACATAAAAGCACATCAGATGCGCATATAAAAAGTTTTGATGATATCAAAAAAATAGTAGATCGTTACAGAGCAAATGGTAAAAAAATTGTCTTTACTAATGGTTGTTTTGATATTTTGCATGTTGGTCATGTTAAGTATCTTCAAGAGGCTAAAAGTTTTGGAGATGTACTTATAGTTGGACTAAACTCAGATGCTTCTGTTTCAAGGTTAAAAGGGCCTAAGCGCCCAGTGAATCTTGCAGAGGATAGAGCTTATATACTTGCAGCTCTTGAAGCAGTTGACTTTGTAGTTCCTTTTGAGGATGATACTCCTTATGAACTTATAAAGATGATAAAACCTCATACGCTTGTAAAAGGTGGAGATTATGAAGGAATGGATGTAGTAGGAACAGAATTTGCTTCAGAGTTAAAACTTGTTGGTTTTGTCGATGGCAAAAGTACAACAAAAACAATAGAAAAAATACAAGGAACTTCATGTTAAAAAAACTAGGACTAATAGCACTATGTACAGCTTCTGCCTTTGCAATGCACAACATAGAGCTAAATATTAACGATAAAGATTTAGAGTTTGGTGCGAAAGTTGATGTAGGTCAGTTTAATGATGCAGTCGATCCAGATAGTGTTTTTATAGGTGCTAAGGTACTTCATGCTGATAAAAAACATAGTGATTTTAGGAACAATAGTGATATGAACGATTATTATGAAGCTAGTTTTCTTATGCAAAGAAAAGTTGGAGCTTCAGACTTGGTTATAGGTCTTGGGATTAAGCTCAATGGTACTAAAAATTTTAGTAGTGTTCCACTAGGATTAGAAGCTACTTATAAAATATTAGGCGGGGCAATTCCACTATATATTAAGGGGGCTGTCTATTATGCACCTGAAGTTCTCTCAATGCAAAATGCAAAGAATTTTTTAGAGTATCGTGCCTCTTTAGATCTTGAAGTAGTTACTAATGGATATGTAACTCTTGGCTATAGATCAATAGATACTAACTACGATAGCAAAAAAGGCGGAGATATGAACTATAATAAATCTGCTTACATTGGTGTGAAATTCGCTTTTTAAACCTTTTTTCTAGCATACTTAAAAAATAATTTTTGTGTTGATATCTCATCAGCAATCTCAGTTTTTTCTAAAAGATATTGACTCAAAATATTTGCTAAGTATGGAGCAAAAACAAAACCTCTTGAGCCTAAGGCATTTAAAATATAGATATTTGGATGGTAGAGTAGGGACTCTTTTGGAATCTTCGTTCCATTTTTTATAGATGGATACTTCTCTAGCGTGGCATCAAAATCTATAAGTGCGCCAACAACAGGAAAATAACTCTTAATGCTAGCTCTAGCACCCTTATATGCCTTTATAACTTCCAAATCTCTTAGCGCAATTAACTCGTTAGCTTTTTCTAAAAGATACTCAACTTGTGTTTTTTCATCATCTATATAGAAGCTACACTTATCGCAGCTGGTGTTGCAAAGCATCTCTTTTGAGTCATGCCTTTGTTGAGTAGCTCCTATAGCTATAGTGTTATCTTTTTTATTTGTAGAGATGGAGATAGATTTGTGGATATTAAAAGGGATTTTTGTACTTGTCTTAGCATCTACTCTTAACCCAAAAATAGGGCTCAACTCTATGTAGGGAGCATCTACTAAAGGAGTATTTACTCCTTGCGTTAGTATGATATTTTTTGCTCTTATGCCATGAATATCATAGACTCCATTTTCATATTTTAACTCTATGATATCTTTTTTGTAAAAGTCACACCCTTCTATCATTTTCGCTGAAATCTCAGCTGGATTTATATGTCCTGCATCTGCATAAAAAAAGCCTTCAATCTCTTTAAAGTCACTGCAGATGGTTTTGAGTGCATCTGATGAGTAGTACTCGTTTTGCAGCTCATTTAGCCTATCTTTTGAGAAGTTATCATCTGCAACTCTTAAAACCCCTTTTTTTATAAAAGATTCACTTGAGACTTCTTTATAAAAATCTAAAGAAAAACTAAGTGAGTCATTTACAAAAGAGTTATAAGGATTTTTCTTTCCTGCAAGAGGCGAGAGAAATGCACCAGCTGCACCGCTTGCTCCAGATGCAACGCCATCTCTATCTATAATGGCTATATTTTTGCCCTCTTTTTTTAAAAAATGAGCTATGGCACAACCTGCTGCTCCAGCACCGATAATGAGATAATCATACATTTAGAGATCCATATCTTTGATCGCCTCTATAACTTCTAGTGCTGTGATACTCTTCATGCACTCATGATGTTTAAGTGGGCACTCTCTCTTCATGCAAGGAGAACAATCCATCTCATGTCTTATAAGAGAGCTTTTTTCATTCATCCATTGTGAAGTCTCTTTGTGTCTCGTTGGTCCAAAAATTGCGACAGTTGGAACCTGATATGCAGCTGCTACGTGCATAGGTCCGCTATCGTTTGTAACAAACAAAGAACAGCCTGCTATATTTGCACAAAGCTCTTTTATATCTGTTTTTCCTGCTAGATTTTTGTAGTTACTAATACCAAAAGCTTTTAGATGCGACTCTATCTCATCTGCCATCTCTATCTCATTTGGTCCGCCAAAGATTATGATGTCGTACTTGTTTGAAAATTCACGGGCAACTTCTGCAAATCTCTCTGGGTACCATCGTTTTGCACTTCCATAAGTAGCCCCTGCATTTATCCCTAAAGTAGGCTTAGTAAAGAGTATTGGCTCAATATAGAGCTTTAGTTTTGGAACTTCTTTGTCCCAGCCATCTACATCACACATCGCAAGCTGGGCGTACTGTTTTACAAGATGCTGATTGGTCTTTATATTTAGAGTATGAGAGAGTAAAAAAATAGAGTGCCATGAGCGTCTTGAGATGCAAACGACAGTTTTAGTAAATCTTAAAAGCAGAGATGCATGTAGTTGATTTCTAAAGCTTATAGCTAGATGAAATTCTCCTAACTCGCGAGCTAGTTTGTATGTAGCGAGAAATCTGTTAGGTGCTTTTTTTGTATCATCTACAATAGCCCTCTGGCAAAGAGGATGGTGCTTTAGAGCTTCGATGCTAACGTGGCTTCCAACAAAGGTAAATCTAGGATTATGGTAGTGTTTTGCTAATAGTTCAATGGCTGGAGTAGCCATGATGGCATCTCCTAACCAGTTTGGTAATATAATTAGTATCCTCATTTCGCCCACCTATTTTTATCTAAAAGCCCAGCCTCTGCTGTATCTATAGCAAAAAGAAGTCTCTTCATCTCATCTAAAATAGTCTCATCTTCTGCATTGTTTTCAACTATATCTTTAAAATTGTACTTTATATAGCCACTGTTTGTGATTAGTCCTATAAGATTCCCAGCGTAAAAATAGACAAATCTCTCATCTATATCTTTATCAAAAAGTGAGCTTCCCATCGTTGCTATTTCAGCTTTTAGTCCCAACATATCAACAATAGTAGGAAAGATATCATTATGTCCGCCTAAAGTTTCAATCTCTTGTGGTTCAAAAATCTTTGGAGCGTAGATGATAAGGGGAATCCTAAAATGCTCTATTGCCGCTTTTGGTTTGTCATCAGGGCGATATTTTCTGGCAATTGGATTGAGTGCATCTCCGCTTCCATGGTCAGAGGTAAATATAAATATAGTCCTATCAAACCACGGTTCACTCTTAACACCCTCCATAAATCGTCTGATGGCATCATCTGTATAGATATAAGCGTTTAAGGCTCCGTTATAGTTTTGAAGGTCATGTGGATATCTCTCAAACTTTGCACTTGGTAGATGAAAATCTGAGTGAGTGGTACTAGTAAATGCAAAGCCTAAAAAAGGCTCTTTTAACGTGTTTAGTTTTTTATGATAAAAGTCAAGCATATTAAAATCATAGGTTCCAGTAAGCGGTTCTCTACCAGCATCTACAACTTCGACATCTGGCATAGCCTCTGCACCATAATACTCATCAAATCCAGATATCGCACTAACAGCATCTACTCTGTATGAGCGCTCGTTAGATGCTTGCATAGAGAGAGTCTGGTAACCATTTTCCTTTGCGACGCCCCCAAGATAACTTAGAGTTGAGAGTTCTAGACCTTTACCTAGATATTGTGCTCCAGCTGGAATGGTAATACCTGTAAAGATAGAGGTTATACCAAAGATTGAACGGTAGCCATTTGAGTAGAAGTTTGTAAATTTTAAGCCCTCCTCACTTAATTTTTTTAGATACGGTGTTACATTTAGCTCTTTATAGTGGGTAAATCCATCTACATGTTCAGCTCCAAAAGACTCTAAGAGAACTATAACAACATTGTATTTTTCAACATCTTTAAATGGATATTTGCGAAGTAGAGGATACTCCTCGTCTATAAATGGTGCATTTGGAGTTTTGAGTGCTTCTTTGCTTATCTCTATGGCATCTTCGAGGTTCATAAGCTTATGATTTGCTGTTTTTTTAGCGGTTCTGTAGATGGTGAAAAAACCATTTAGCGCTAAGTTACCGCTACTTACCTTGTTTACAGCATAGGCATCACTACTTCCAAAACTCTTGCCGCCAAAGTTGTTTCTGATACCAATAAACATAATTAAAATAGTAATAAGAGAAAAGATTGCCAATTTTTTTGAAGAGATAAACTCTTTTGGAGAATGAGAGAAAAATCTAAAAACAGAGTATAAAAACACAGCACTTAAAACAAATGCACCAAGAGTATAAAAAAACATTGAACCAAATGCCATGCCGATGATGATATCCATATCATCGCCTAGATGAAAAATCTCGTTTGAGATGTGTCTGTGAATATAGTCATAATATAGAACATCGCTAAAACTTATTACAAAGATAATGTTTAAAATAGCCGCCCAAAAGAGTGCAATTATTGCTCTGTATTTAGGTTTTTTTATAAAAATAAGAGTTAAAACAAAGACAGAAGAGAAAGTAAAAATCGTTATCATATCTACACGAAAACCCATAAGGAGCGAAGCGTAAAACTCTGCAGTGCTTAGGTCTGCAAAGTCCTCAGTGTAGAAGTTATAGAGAGTTAGTCTTATAAACATAAGAGCTAAAAAACTAAATAAGATTAGCGAAAATATTTGAGTAAACTGATTTTTATGCACGAGAATAATATTCCTTTTTATTGTGTTGTTGTGTATGTATAGGGGTGAGATTTTGTCATTTTGTTGTTAATTTGCTCTAATTATATCGTATAGTTTAAAAATTTATTTTGGTATTGAGAGAGCTCAGTTATGCTGATATCAAAAATTTCTTTTATGCTCTCTTTTGAGTCGTGAAAAAAAATGTTTAATATTGGATGGTCTATCTTTGCATCTACGATTTTTAAGTCATCTTCTAGAGCTATTAAAATATCTAGGACCTTCATCTCTTTAGGGTCTTTTGCTAGTTCGTAACCGCCTTTAGCTCCTCTTATACTTTTTACAATTCCAGCACGTCTAAGTTTTCCAAGTAACTGTTCGAGATAATTTTGCGGAATATTAGCATTTGATGCTATCTCTTTTATCTGCATTGGTGAATCCTCTTTGTGCTTACTTAGTTCACAAATAGCAGCTAAACCATAAGTTCCTTTTGTTGATATTAGTGGCATGAGACTCCAAATAGATAAAATTTTATAAGAATTATACATTTTTTTTCATAATACAAAGTGAATTAGTCATATATATAAATAATATTTTATAAAACGATTTTACCCTAGTTTACAGCACTAAACACTAATCCATACTATTTTAGTATCGATTAACATTACAATTTCACTTGACTTTATTTTTAAAATAAAATATACTTCCGCCACTTAAAAAAAGAGGAGGCCAATTGAGATGCCAAATAAACAAAATTACGAATTAAGTATTGTTAATGGAACTCAAGAGCGCGTGTATTCAGGGATTGTTGTCTTGTTGGTTGGTTTATATCTATTTAGTACTAATGAGATTTTTTTATATATATTGATCTGTGATTTTTTTGTAAAAATATATATATCATCTGAAATTAGTCCTATATCTATAATCTCTACTTTTTTAGTCAACATGATGAATTTAAAAGATAGACCTACGGATGCTTTAGCAAAAATATTTGCTTCTCATGTTGGCTTAACACTCCTTATAGTGGCTTTATTAACAGAGCTATCAAATGAGACAAAGATAGCCTTTTTAATGCTTGTGCCTTTTGCTATATGGAAACTTTTAGATGTAACAAGAGAGTTTTGTTTTGCTTGTAGGTTTTATGAGTTTTTAAAGCGTAAAAATATTGAAGTGGAGTCACTATGAAAAATAGCTCTTTTTATAGAAAGGATAAATAGTGGAAGAAAAAGCGTATAGGTCGGTTATAAAAACTATTTCATGGAGGACTGTTGGGACAATAGACACAATGGTTATTTCATACATTATCACTGGAAGCCTTGTGATGGCGGCATCTATAGGTTCTATAGAAGTTATAACAAAAATGATTTTGTATTACTATCATGAACGAGCTTGGAACAGATTAAAAATAGGTAAGTATGAGGCAACGGCAAATGATTATCATATATAAAGGAGAGATAAATTGAGAGATAAGGTCCTAGAGTTAAACAGAGAGTTTAAAAATTCAGATACAAAAGAAATACTAGAGTTTTTTTTAAAAGCATACAAAGGAAAAATAGCTTTTTCTTCTAGCTTTGGAGCTGAAGATCAAGTGCTAACTGAGATGATTTTAAAAATAGATGCAGATGCTGAGATTTTTACACTCGATACAGCAAGGCTCCCTTATGAGACTTATGATGTGATGGATAAAACCAACTTAAAATATAAAACGAAGATAAAAGTATATTTTCCAAAAAGTAGTGATGTTGAAAATCTCTATAAATATCAAGGTATTAATGGCTTTTATAAGTCTATTGAAAATAGAAAAGAGTGCTGTTATGTTAGAAAAATAGCACCGCTCAAAAGAGCTTTAGAAGGTGTTGAGGTTTGGATTACGGGATTAAGAGCACAGCAGAGTATATCGCGACAAGAGATGGAACTTTTTGAGTGGGATGAGGCAAACGGTGTAATAAAACTTAATCCGCTCCTTTTATGGAGTCAAGAAGATGTTTGGACGTACATTAGAAGCAAGAACATCCCCTACAACGCTCTACATGACAAATCTTATCCTAGTATAGGTTGTGCACCTTGCACAAGAGCTGTTGAAGAAAATGCAGATATAAGAAGTGGAAGATGGTGGTGGGAGAGTCCAGAACATAAAGAGTGTGGATTACACAAAAAGGAGATAAAAAAGTGCTAGATACAACAAGATTGACACATTTAAAACAGCTTGAGGCTGAATCCATTCATATACTAAGAGAGGTAGTAGCAGAGTTTGACAATCCTGTGATGATGTACTCGGTAGGAAAAGATTCTGCTGTGATGCTACACCTTGCTCTAAAGGCTTTTTTCCCAGCAAAATTGCCTTTTCCTCTACTTCATGTTGATACAAAGTGGAAGTTTAAAGAGATGATAGAGTTTCGTGATAAAAGGGCAAAAGAAGAAGGCTTTGAACTTCTTGTTCATAGTAATCCTGAGGGAGTTGAGAAAAACATAAATCCTTTTGTGCACGGCTCAGCAGTGCATACTGACATTATGAAAACAGAGGGACTCAAGCAAGCACTAAATAAGTATAAGTTCGATGCTGTATTTGGTGGAGCAAGACGTGATGAAGAGAAGAGTCGTGCAAAAGAGAGAATCTACTCTTTTAGAGATAAAAACCATAGATGGGATCCAAAAAACCAGAGACCAGAACTATGGAATCTCTATAATGCAAGAACGCATAAGGGCGAGAGTATAAGGGTTTTTCCACTCTCAAACTGGACGGAACTTGATATTTGGCAATATATCTACTTAGAGCATATTCCTATAGTTCCTCTTTATTTTGCAAAAAAAAGACCAGTTGTCCAAAAAGATGGAGTTAAGATAATGGTCGATGATGAGAGGATGCCAATAGAAGAGGGCGAAGTTATCAAAGAAGAGATGGTTCGATTTAGAACTCTTGGATGCTATCCTTTAACTGGCGCAGTTGAGTCAAGTGCTCAAACTTTGCCAGAGATTATCCAAGAGATGCTACTGACAAAGACGAGTGAGAGACAAGGAAGAGTTATAGATAGTGATTCGGCAGGATCTATGGAGAAGAAAAAAATGGAGGGGTATTTTTAAGATGTCAATAATAGAGACAAAAATAGCAACAGATATAGAGAGTTACCTAAGGGAGCATGAGAATAAACAGCTACTTAGGTTTATCACTTGTGGAAGTGTTGATGATGGAAAAAGCACACTAATAGGAAGACTTTTACATGACTCAAAGATGATTTTTGAAGATCAACTTGCTGCTATAAAGAAAGATTCCAAAAAAAGTGTTGATGGCGAATTTGACCTCTCACTTTTAGTTGATGGCTTGCAGAGTGAACGAGAGCAAGGCATTACAATAGATGTGGCCTATAGGTATTTTACAACAGATAAGAGAAAGTTTATCATCGCAGATACACCAGGACATGAAGAGTACACGAGAAATATGGCTACAGGTGCGAGTACTGCAGATTTGGCGATAATACTCATAGATGCAAGACACGGGATAGGGACGCAAACAAAAAGGCACTCTTTTATCGCCAAACTGCTTGAGATTAAACATGTAGTTGTAGCCATCAATAAGATGGACTTAGTTGGCTTTAGCCAAGAGGTTTATGAAGAAATATCGAGAGATTATCTTGCTTTTGCAAAAGAGTTGGGACTAAGTAAGGATATTAGATTAATACCGCTCTCGGCACTAAAGGGCGACAATGTAGTGGATAGAAGTTTAAAATCTCCATGGTACAAAGGCGATACGCTACTGCACGTTTTAGAAAATATTGAGATAGCAAATGATAGAGATTTAGTGAATTTTAGATTGCCAGTGCAGTATGTTAATCGTGCAAATCTTGATTTTAGAGGTTTTTGTGGAACTATATCTTCGGGCATTATAGAAGTAGGTGATAGCATTACGGTTCTACCATCAAACAAAAGCTCGAAAGTAAAAGAGATAGTGACTTATGATGGAAGTTTAGAGTATGCCTATGCCCAGCAAGCTATTACACTTATTCTAGAAGATGAGATAGATATAAGTAGAGGCGATGTTTTAGTTAAAAGTGATGAACTCCCAGATAGTGGTGATACTTTTGATGTAAATATTGTTTGGATGAGCGAAGAGCCATTAAAGAAGCAAAAAGAGTATTTTATAAAAAGAGCTTCAATTTTGAGTGTGGGAACCATCGAGTCGTTTTACTATAAAACAGATGTAAATACTCTAGAGAGACAGAGTGCATCTACACTTAACTTAAATGAAATAGCCCATGCAAAACTAGAGTTACAAAGCTCTATAGCGTATGATTCTTATAGTAAAAATAAGGCGATGGGAAGTTTTATAATAATAGACAGAATCACAAACAATACAGTTGGCGCTGGGATGATTGTACAAAAATCGCAAGATGCTCTAAAGCCTAATAAAGCTTCAGAATTTCCAGAGTTTGAGGTAGAGTTAAATGCACTTATTAGAAAACATTTTCCTCATTGGCAAAGTAGAGAGATTTTTTAAAATGAAAAAAGAGACAAAAGCTCAAAGAGTAGAGCGAATAAAGAGCCAAAAAGATGGGCTGGATGTTTTAAGTGATATTTACAGATATGCTAAAGGCGTCGAAGAGGTAGATGCTGAAGATATAGATAGGTTT
Source organism: Sulfurimonas sp. (assembly GCA_028684815.1). Classification (GTDB taxonomy): domain Bacteria; phylum Campylobacterota; class Campylobacteria; order Campylobacterales; family Sulfurimonadaceae; genus Sulfurimonas. The sequence goes on along the minus strand of JAQUFE010000032.1, from coordinate 8,591 downwards.
AAATGGTATGGATTATATACACAAAACACGAACCTACAAGATGCAGATGATAAAACACTCTACTTTATGCTCAGAGTAAAGCTAGTTGAGGGAAATTTAAACCTTAAACAACTTAAAGTAGTTGCGGATATCTCAAAAACATATGCAAGAGGTACGGCAGATTTTACTACAAGACAAGATATTCAATTTCACTTTATAAGAGTAAAAGATTTACCTACAATTTTTGAGAGTTTAAAAAGTGTTGGGCTAACTACTATTTTTGCAGCTGGAGATGTTCCTAGAAATGTAGTGACTTGTCCAGTAAATAGTGTAGATGCAAACCGTGTATATGATGTAAGTGGTGTAGTTAAAGAGGTTAATGAATATTTTGATGCCAACAAAGATGTCTCAAATCTTCCTAGAAAGTATAAGCTAGGCATTAGTGGATGCTCCAATCATTGTGCATCTCATGAAATCCAAGATTTGAGTTTTAACGCGGTAAAATTTCGAGAAGATAGAGTTCTGTTTGATGTAAGTATTGGTGGAGGTTTGGCTTCAAGCAAGCGCATAGCTTCTCATATAGGCTTTGTGGAAGCACATCAAGTTTTAGAAGTTACAAAAGCTGTTACAAATATTTACAAAGAGCATGGTGATAGAGAAAATAGAAACAAAGCAAGAGTAGGACACTTAGTGGATAACTTTGGAGTTGAGAAGTTTATAGAGCTACTACACTCTAAAGTAGATTTTTTTCTTCAAAAAAATGAACTGCAAGCCTATACTCCTTATGCAAAGAGAGGACATTTTGGTATTTTTGATAGCATAGAAGATAAAAGAAGTTATATAGGATGTGCGGCAAATGGTGGTAAAATTGGTTCTGAGGGACTTTATAAACTTCATAAAATACTAAAAAAATATGAGGCTACTACCATAAGAGCGACAATAGCGCAAAATTTTGTTATCACAGACTTGCCAACAAAGAACGCTAGTAAAGTAGTAAGTGAACTGGACAATATAGGAATCAGCGCAAACCCATCACCATTTAAAGCAAGAACACTCTCATGCACTGGAAAGAATTTTTGTAAGTTTGCAATATCTGAGACAAAAGATTTGGCAATAGAGTTAGTAAAATCTCTAGAGAAAAAATTTGTGAGTTTTAATGAGCCAATATCATTTAGTGTAAATGGTTGCCCTCACTCATGTGCCCATCCTCATGTAGTGGATATAGGGCTTTTAGGATGTAAGCTAAAGCACAACGGGGAGACTGTTTCTGGTTTTGAGCTTATTGTAGGTGGAAATCTTGAGGGAGAAAAGAGTAGTTTTGGTAAAAAAACAGGGATTAAGTTTACTGCTGAAGATGCCATCATGAGAGTTGAGGGCATCTTAGAGAGCTATATCAACTCTGATTATGAAAACTTTCAAGATTATGCTGAGGTGGTTATACTGAATCAGTTATAAAGATATATATGGGAGAAGAACCGATTTTTAGAGTTTCGTCTTTTATGCTTTTTCCACTCATGGAAAAGACACTAAAGTACTCTTCATTTTTAAGGGTTGTATCCTTTAGCGACCAGTGGATTTGGAGTAGTTTATCATCTACTAAGCATTGAAAAATATAGTATCCTCTTTTTATATCAAGTCTTAAAAATTGCGCATCTCTTAAGTTTGCAAACATGAACTTATAGACCTCAAAAGCCTCTCTTTTTCTCAAACCCTCTCTGTTGTCTATTAAGCCATAACCAGCGGCTATAAGCTGATGCCATGAAAGAGAGTCAACTTGCTGAGATGCAAAGGCTAGGAGATTATAGCGAAGCATATAGTCGGCATAAAGCTTTTCACTTACACACTCAAACTCGCTTGTTGGTGCGTATGGTGCAGTATTACTTATGGGCCAGTTTGTCTCAGTGATGTGAAGTGCATGTTTGCTCTTTGGAGAGAGCCAAACCATCGTACTTAGCCATGCTATCTTATCTGAGAGGTTAAATCCTAGTTGAGTATTTTCAGGTGCACCGCGTCTATCAACATAGAGCAGAGATGCTACGCCATCATATTTATAGTTAAAAAAATTAAAAAGAGTGTGAGCAGAAAAATGAAACTCAAAGTCTATAACCCCACTTCCTATAAGCTCTATATCTTTAAACTCTTTTTGCTTTAAATCATAAGCTATTTTATAAAAACGGTTATACTCATCAACACTAAAAAAGCCCCATTTAGCTCTGTTGATGGTAGAACCAATCTCATAAATATCAACAAGCCCATCAAGAGATGCAAAGATAGTCCTTAAGTCTCTCTCTAAAAGTTCTAAGTCCTCTATATGTTCTCTATCTTGAAGGATTTTTAAGATGACTTTTCTCTTTTTGTTTTTTTGCAAAAACTCTTTTAGTTCAAGAAGAGTGTCTAGCTCCCAAAGTTTGAGCCTTACTAAGATGCGCTCAACTCCAAGCTCATCTAAGAGTTTTAAACTCTCCTCGCTCTCTCTTTTGTAATCAACTCCCATGGAAAAAAAACTCTTAGATGCAACATGCTTTCTTCTTATGTAGGGCATAGCGATGATAGAGATAGGAAAGACAAATAGTGATATAAGAAAGGTTTTTAAAAAAGAGAAGTATTCACGTTTGCGCATCTTGTTTTTAAATACTCTATCTTTTAGTTGTGCTGGTTGGTCGGAATATTCATCCCATTTAAAAGGTTTTTTCATAAGTGCAATTATGCCCTGTTTGGAATTAAAAATGCCAAGAGGCGTAGATAGAAACAGAATCTTTATAGATAGAAACTTCTAGCTCTTGGTTTTTAGCTAAGAAAGCTTCATAAAAAAACAAGCCGATAAAATTTCCAATAGATGCACTCACTAGCTGGTCTGCAAAAGAGTGTCCGCCCTCCTGAACACGCGTTAGAGCACTCCCAGCAGCGGATAGATAGCTTAGAGAATTTAAACTATATTTACCCCAAAGAGGAATACTCATATCATTAACATTTCTTCTAGTTAGCGCAGATTGTGCAAAGGGGTCTAGTGAATGATGAGAGCCTATAGCATTGTCCTCAGTTTTTAATGGGTTGTCTTTTTTTATACTGCTATTGAGTATATTTGTTGTTCCTCTTGCGACTGCAGCCCCAGCGAAGCCAGTTGTGAGGCGTTTTGCCTTTTGCATAGCTGTGTCATCTTCTACAAGCAGGGCAGTAGAGTAGAGTAAAACACTATTGAGCCTTCTCAAAGGTTCATCAATTTCAGAATCAATGAGATTTTTTTTCATAAAATGTTGTGTAATATCATCATCATAAGTAGCGTAGAGTGCTCCTGCTGCAGCTGCACTGCCCCAAGTCAAGGGATCTGTAGCAGCAACATAGGCAGCATCCTTTGTTCTCTCCCAAGCATGAGTAATTTTTGTTGAAGAACAACCTGAAAAGATCAAGATTAGTATAAATAAAAATAAGTATCTCATTTTTGGCTCCCTACAATAAATAATAATTGAATGCTCTGAATAACTATTAAGTTGGATCCTGAATCAAGTTCAGGATGACGATTTGTTTACTCAGGATGACGGTTTGTTTATTCGTGGTGACGTGTATCCCGTCATTTTGTGCTTGACACGGAATCTAGTTTATAGATTAATCGAGAGTTCATTTATTATAAAAATTATAAGACAAATTATATCTTATTTAAGGTAAAATTCATAAAATTTAGATTTAGGGATTGTTGTTAATGAAAAAATTACTAAAAAAAGCAGTTTCTTTTGATGAAAGAAACGAGCTAAACCAAGCTAAGATGCAAAAATATAGTTTTGAGTATATTCAACAAGGCGTAAAGTAGTTTTGAATATATTAGTTTGTAGAACCGATAAGTTAGGTGATTTTATAACAGCACTCCCATGCATCTATGCTTTAAAAAAGCACAATCCTAGTAACAAAATCATCGTCTGCATCGCTCCACTCAACAAGAGTTTGGCTCTCTCATGTGAGTTTATAGATGAGGTTGTAATTGATAACGAGCAAAGCATCTGGAGCCTTGCATCTAAGCTTCGCTCATTAAAGATAGATGCTAGTATTACCCTCTTCTCAAACACGCGCATAGCTTTCGCCCAAGCACTAGCCCTCATTCCAAAACGCATAGCTCCAGCTACGAAAATAGCTCAGATTTTTTACACACATAGAGTAATACAGCGACGTAGCGAAGTTAAGATGGCAGAGTTTGAGTACAACTTAGAACTAACAAAAACTTTGTTTGCTGATATAGATTTGAGCTATAAAAAACCTCTTTTAGAGTTTGGTGATGCAAAAGAGATTTATAAGATATTTTGCATAAATAATGATATAGAAAAAGAGGTCATTGCTTTTCATGTTGGTTTCGGTGGTTCATCAGATGCTAACTGGAATTTGGACGAGTATGAAGAGCTTATACATGCAGTTCTCATAGAAAACAGATACCAAGTCGTACTAACATTTGGGCCAGATGAAAAAGAGCTCTATGAAGAGATGCAAAATAGATTTATGAACTACAATGTTGTGTGTTACTTCTCACAAGAGAGCATAAACTACTTTGCAAAACTCATAAGCAACTTCAAACTCTTTGTAAGTACTTCAACAGGAACATATCACCTAGCATCTCTTGTTGGCACACCAACGATGACGTTTTTTGCGGATACTCTTTTTGCGAGTTCTAAAAGATGGAAGGGTATTGGAGATGAGAAATTACAGCAAAATTTTATGATACCACTTAAAAATAAAGAGATTCTTTTTCAAAAAGTTTTAAATCTTTTGAAAAAGATTTAGGCTATTTTTGTTCTTTGTTAAGTTCATAAAGTTTTATATATTTGTAAAAGTTTGTTGCCATATGAGAAAAAGCTATAACTAACCCTGCATAACCATCTAAAAAGCCTCTTTTTAAAAAATATGTTTTCAAAAAAGAGAAGCATCCATTAAAAACCGCTTTTATGGGAGATGATTTTTTTTTGCCTACATTATCATTAGCATAGATTGTCGAATATCTATCAAGTTTAATTATAAAATCACTAATGCTAGAGTAGGGATAGTGCTTCACGATTCCACCTATAGAATCAATTGTTAATTTTTCATCTATGATTCTTTCATGCACATGTTTATCTGTAAATGAAGTGATATTTTTATTATACAGCCTTACTATATTATCATTACCCCAGCAGTGCTTTATTTGAGTCTTTTTATAATAGTTGGTTCTAAGAATGGAGTAGACCTTGTAGTTGTCAAGAATTTTCGCTTTTAAATTTTCAATAAATTCTTCTGAGACTACTTCATCAGCATCTAAAGAGAGTACCCACTCATTTTTTGCAAAAGAGGCAGCTATGTTTTTTGTTGGGCCAAACCCTATAAATTCGCCTTCGATAAGATTTACATTGGTGAAACTTTTTGCTATTTCGGCTGTTTTATCTGTAGAGTTGTTGTTATAAACTACCACATCGCTAAATGCTGCTAATGATTTCAGTACATCTTCTAGTGTATTTTGAGCATTTTTTGTTATCATAACACAGGAAATATCTGTTATTTTAGTCATTTACTTCTTGTCCCTTGAGTCTCTTTTTAAAATTTTTTATTTTTTTATTTTTATTTGAGTAGTATAAAACTTGTTTTGTAAAATTTTCGCTACAAACGCAGTGCTTCTTATACTCATCTGCCATTAAAACTAATATCTCATCATCTGCCCATAGTTTGGAGAAATTTTTAGCTCTGTCATCCTCGCTTAGTGCAAAAAACTTCATCCTATTTATATCTACAACTTTAAAGATGTAGTCTTCGCCCTCTTGCTTGATTAAAATATTTCCTGGAGAGTAATCATTATGAAAGATATTCTCATTATGAAGCTCTAATGTAAATCGCGCAAAAGCTCTAAAAACAGCTTCTCTGCTTGAAAAATTTTCATCTAGCAAGGGTTCTCTGATTGTAAAATCATAGTTAAAATTTTCGCTTACAAAATAACTATCATTAAGGAAACCAAACTTAAAAAACTCAATATATGCAATAGGCATGGGGGTAAATTCTTTTAATTTTAATGAGTGTGTGTAAGATTTTTTAGCTTTAGAATCTCTAAAAAAAGTATATACAATTTTATTTATAATATTTGGAACTTTAAATGATTTGACAACTGTTGTGTATTTACTATGTTGAACTATTTTTAATTCATTTCTTGCTTTGTGTAAAGAGGTCTCACTCTTTGTAAAAATATCTCTTAAGTTTACTATAAAATCTAAAAAAATATCTTTGTATGGCTCGTTTATTTCATATTTATTCATAAGTTGGATTATATCAAAATAATGATATTATAACTATATTAACTTTTGGGGTATATTTGTGAAAAAAATTCTAGAGCTTTGTTTATCCCCAGATATCGGTGGACTTGAGCTATATATGGTTAGAGCATCTCACTATTTACATGAGAGTAAAGTAGATGTTATAAGTGTAATAAATGAGGTCGGAAATCTAGAGCAATACTACAAAAACAGAGACTTTAAATATAAGAAGCTAAAGAGGTATGCTACTGTTTTTTCATTTATAGGTGCTAGAAAATTAGCAAAAATCATAGATGACAATAGAGTAGATGCTCTACACATTCACTGGACAAAAGATATACTAGTAGCAGTTTTAGCAAAACTCATCTCAAAACAAAAACCTAAGCTTATACAGACTAGACATATGAGAATGACTAGATTTAAGGATGATTTTTATCATAGATTTTTGTATAAAAATATCGACCTAATGCTTGCTGTTACGGGTCAAGTAAAAGAGCAGATAGAAAAGTTTATACCTATTGAGGTAAGACCTAAGGTAGAGGTTTTATATATTGGAGCCCAAAAACCAGCAATAATAAGCGAGGAACAAAAGAGAGACATCCATGCTAAGTATAATCTAGAAAAATCGTTTATAGTTGGCATAGTAGGGCGCATAGAAAAGGGTAAAGGACAATACCTAGTAGTAGATGCTATTGGCGAACTGACTAAAAAAGGCATAGATGCTAAAGCGCTTATAGTAGGACATGCTATGAGTGTAGACTATCTAAACTCTTTGAAGGGCACCATAGCAAAAGATGCTTTAGAAGATAAGATAATCTTTACAGGTTTTACAACAGAAGTTCAAAAACTTATGCAAGTTTGTGATGTATTAGTGCTAGCAACAGATAGGGAGACTTTTGGTTTAGTCTTAGTAGAAGCTATGCAGTGTGAGATAGCTGTAGTAGCAAGTGATAGTGGTGGACCATTAGAGATAATCGATGATAATGAAAGTGGACTTTTGTTTGAGACAAATAGCTCACAGAATTTAGCTAAAAAGCTTGAGTTACTTTATAATGATAAAACCCTAAGAGATTCAATGGCAAAAGCTGGTGCGAAAAAAGCATCGATATCTTTTGACGCGCATAAGCAATTTCAAGAATTAGAAAATACTTTAGTTAAGATTTTAAACTAGTAAAGTAATTTCATTTGATATTATCTTTGAAGATATTGTCCCTTATGATAATTTCACTCGCTTTATAAGACCAGTGTGCATCATCAGCATAATAGATATCTTTTTCTCCCCTTTTAAGAGCCTCAAGTAAGATAGCTTTTGTATCCACAAAGTAATACTCTTTTGGAGTCTCTCGTAGAAGATCAAAAAGATAGTTTTTTGGATAAGGATTGTCTACTATGAAATCGTAATATAAATCGTATTTATCAGAAGCTATCATATAAAAAAGTTTTATATCTAAGGTTTGAAGTAACTTTGAGAGTCTATTGAGATTTTCATTTAGCAAATGAACTCGTTTATCATCTTTTTTGGTATGGTTTCTAATATCTTCATTGGTAAAGAGTAGAAAATCTTTGTAGTTCTTAGGGGTAAAAAGAGGCTGATTTAGTTTTAGCCTTGGTATCCATTTATGACCTACTTTTAAAAACTTGTACTCTAAAGAGTATAAGATAAATTTATAGTTAGCCGTATTTATAAAGCTAAGTTCGGGTATATAAGAATTTGTAGTCTTAAAATCTGCAAGTATAGAGTTATCTAACCCTTTAAGTGTAGCATCCCAATCCATAGGTGTAGAATGCATCTCTAATGAAAAGCGCTCTACCGCCTCAAGAACAATATACTTTGGTTTGTATCTTTCGAGCCACCCTGAGTTGTACAGTGAGATAAGGAGTTGCATAGAGTTTGACTTATCTGAAAATCTTTGAAGATTTAGTACCTTTTTATCATAAAAAGTAGCAAGATAATCCTGATAGTATGGGTTAAGCCCTCCTGTATCAGCGTTAGAAAAAGAGTCTCCAACAGTTAAGATATCCACCTGCTCAAAGTTCCAATTCTCTCTATGGAGATGCCTCTTTTCTAGTGTGTACTCAAGTTTTCTAGGATGAAGAGAGTCAAGTTGATAACTGACACGACCTAAATCCCCTATATATAACCCATCATCTCTATCAAATATCTTAGAGGTGTAGCCTATCCAGATTGTTGCATGAAAGAGTACAAAAAGGATTGTTACACTTAAAAATATTTTTACAAAGAAGTAGTTACGCAGTAGTTTCATAAAATATCCTAAAAATTAAAGTACAAAAACTCTGTTACATTCGACATCATAGAGAGCGATATAAGTAGCAAGGTAGCTGTAAAAAGAAGTGTAA
>JAQUFE010000070.1 GCA_028684815.1 Sulfurimonas sp. | reverse complement strand
TGCTTACATCAAGTTTTTTGATATCACCATTATCTTCTATGTTTCCTTGGGCTACTATTAAAAACTCTTGTGTTTTTAGGGCTATATCATCAAGTTTTATATTGTTATTAGCAAGAGACAAATCCAGTTGTAGTTGAGAAATCTTTGTCTCTTGTTTTTTATCAATATAGTAATGAGAGAAGATTGATTTTGACATATTGATAACATTCAAACCTAGCATATCATCAATATTTCTCAGTTTTTTGTCAATATCTATACCACTAATAGTCGCATCTCTTAGAACTATCTCAGTATTTGCTTTTTTCTCTTTTATCTTATAGTTTGCCACTCCATCTATAATCCCACTCTCTAAGGGAGACTCTTTATCAAAAAGGTATGCTACTTTTTTGGCTTCAATCTGGTCAATATCTACTAAAATATCACTTCTATCAAGAGAGACGCTTAATTTTCCGCCAAAACTCTCTGTTTTAATACGCAGTATATCACTGTGAGATGCTTCTATATGAAGCGCTCCATAGAGAGGGCTACTAAATGCTGCCTTATAAAGATAGAGTTCATGGATATCTACTTCAAAATTGCTTTTAATCTGCTCATCTTCAAAAGAAAATGACTCAACTATAATCTTGTCCCCTTTATGAACTAAGGAGCCTTTTGAATTATATGGGGCGATTAAAGAGATGTTGGCATCTATCTTTAGAGGTAGTATATTTGTTTTATGGTGTAGATTGATTTTATCTCTTATACTTAGTCTGTTATCTTTGTAAGATCCGCTTAAATCAAAAGATATATAGTCACTTATGTTTTGTAGATGCATATTTCGTCTTAACTCTTTAGAGCGGATACTAAAAGCTATGTTTTTAAAATCTCCACTGGCTAAAAAGTCTATTTTGCCAAAAGCAAAATCGGGCTTACTAAAGGCTTTAGAGAGCTTTTGCATATCAAGGTTTTTAGTATAAAACTCAAATCTCTCAGCCCTTAATGTAAGGCTGCTTTTTGCCCCAAAACTAGAACTACTTGCATCTAAGTTAAACTCTTTTTTATAAGATGCTGTACCTTTTATTTGCAGCTCTTCTTTGCCTAGTTTTGAGGAGAGCTTAAACTTTGAGTTTAACTCTTTTGTATCTGTTATAAAAAAACCATCAGCATAAGCTTTAACACTTAGTCCACTAAGCTTCGCATCTGAGTTAAGAGAGAAGATAAACTTCTTAAAATCTCCCTTTGCAGCTAAGTCTATAACTCCAGAAGCAGGAGACTTTAGCTCTAAAAACTCAAAAAATTCTTCTATATCTAGTTCCTTTACACTTATGCTTAGCTCTTTGTTATTTATCTCAAAGCGACTTTTTGATTTAAAATCACTACTTGAGGCGACTATGTGGAGTCTATCTTTGTAAGAAAGATTTCCATAGAAGTTAAAAGATTTTTTTAAAAAAGTAGCATCTAGAGTGTAGATAAAGCTAAGTTTTTTATCTAAAACTTCTAAGGAGGGGATGCTGAGTTTTACATTTTTTAACTCTTTTTCAAAACCTAAGATTTTAGCTGAGGATAAAAATAGACTACTCTTTTTGCTCTTAATATCTAACTCGCCTTTTATATCTACAACTCCACTTGCGATATCTTTGTAGTTTATGAAAGTTAAGAGTTTTTCTAGATGCAAGGCTTTGGCATCTAAGCTAAGTTTTTCATCTTTAAAAAGAAGAGTTAAATCTCCTCCAAACTCTTTAAAAGAGATAGAAAGTTCACTCTTCTTTAAGTCAAACAAAAGTTTTTCAAGATGCACTCTTCTTCCTTGCATAGTAAGAGAGCATCTGCCCCTTAGCATCTCTTCCTCAAGTTCGCCCTTTGCATCTAACTCTAAGATGCCAAGCGCTAAATTCTCTAGGGTGCTCTTTAGTGTGAACTCTTTGTTTTGTTTGATGAGTTTAAAGTCAACAACTCCACTAAACTCAAAGTCTAGTAAATTTTGATTTTTAAACTTTTCTATATTTAGAGCCTTAGCATCTACTCCAATAAACCAGCCATCACTTAGCTCTTTTAGTTCTACAAGAACATCTGCATCGTAAAGAGTAGCGCTTGCATCTACTATAAGTTTTTCATCATAAGTGATGTTAGCATCTGCTTTAATCTCTCCTCTTAGATTATGATACTTTTTAAAGGCTTCTATATCTCCGCTAAATCTTGCCTCTATTTTTAGAGGAAAGAGGGTTATAAGCCTTGCCTCTATCTTGTTTTTTTGGTTTTGGATATAAGCTTCAATGGTAAAATCCGTAAAATTTAACGAGTTTACTTTTACTTTTTGCTCAAGTAGATTTGAAGTGTAGTTTTCTATCATAAAGCCAACTACAGGCTTAAAAAAAGTTATGAAAGATATAAGTAAAACAGTAAAAAGAGCGATAGAAATATACTTAAATATCTTCATTAACACACTAAAACCCTCCACGCATAAATAAGTTTTTATCATAGTATCTTCTAGATTAATTCATCTTGTGATTGTAAAGTTTTAATTCATACTCTTTGAGTATAATCATAAAAATATTCATAGGAGAAACCATGGAAGCTATCTATCCATACGCACATATAATTCATCTCATACTCGCTATTATGTTTATAGGTTACGTTTTTACTGACTTAGCTGTGATTTCAGCACTTAAGAGCAAGTTTTCAAAAGAAGATGAGCAGAAGATAAATCAAGAACTAGGAAAAAGAAGTTTTAAGATTTTTCCTTTAACGCTTCTGTTTTTAATCCTCACAGGTGGCATCATGATGTCAAAGTATATAAATTCAAGTGCAGGTATGTTTGAGACAGATTTACAAAAAATCTTGATGTTTAAAATAGGGTTAGCTCTTATCATAGCTCTTGGAGTTCTATCAAACCTCTATAAAAAATTTACAAAGAAGAAAAAGAGTGCGTTTATGGAGTTTCACTTTCATAAGCTCGTCATTGTCTTAGGACTTCTTATAGTAATCTCTGCAAAGTGGATGTTTTTAGCTTAAACACTTCACTAAAGCATCTAAAATTAGGGATTTTGCTATTAGAGATAATCTTGTAGCAAGTCCTTCTCTTTTCTTCTTTATGCCACAGTTTTGTCTCTTTAGTCATAGAATTTGATATATGAGCCATTTGAGTTACAAGACAAACTAAACATAATTTGATAAAATAATACAAATATAAAAAAGCTTAGAGAAGCGAGCAATTTTTTTCAACTCTACCATGGAGAAAAAGATGATAAAAAGAGTGATTGCAGTAGCCCTTTAGCTATAAAATAGAAGGAAATCAGTGAAGAAAATTATACTAATTGGCATCTTGGCTTCGCAATATCTTTTTGGACTTGTCTCAATCGTTCCAGTGGAAATTGCTAAGCAGCCTGGGATAACAGGAAGCTTTGAAGTAGGGCTTGAGACAAAAAGAGGAAGCACAGATAAAGATAAGTACAAGGCTTCTACTAGAATTACTTATGATAACAATGAAAGCTATGTAACATGGGCTGAACTCTCCGGTGAGTACGGAAGATCAAATCATGTAACAGATACAAGTGAGGTATTTTCACACCTTAGATATGTTCACTCACTCACTAATGATGAAAACTTAAGGTATGAGCTCTTTGTGCAACTTGAAAACGATAAATTTAAAGAGATACGCAGAAAGATGTTGGGTGGCGGAGGATTGAGATATAGAGTGTTAAACTTTTCTGAGAGGGGACAAGGTTATTTTGGTTTTGGTGGATTTTTTGAGAGTGTAAAATATACTGACCCAGAGATAGATCCCTCTGAAGATAATGTAAGATTAAATTCATATTTTGCCTACACCTTTCCTATCACCGATATGTCAACAATTTCATATGTTTTATATTATCAGCCAAAGATAGATGATTTTTCAGATAATATATTGTCAAATGAACTTGAGTTAAAGCTAAATATAGTAAAAACACTATTTTTAAAATTTAATGTCTCAATGATTCAAGATAGTAATCCAGCAGTTGATGTAAAGAAGTATGAATTTATTCAAACCACAACATTTCTTTATAAATTTTGACTCTAAAGGTATAAAAGCTGTTTTAGTGGATTATTGTTAAGTCTGTGTTGTAATACAAATATTTTTGTGGATGGTTATAAGTGGCTCCGGATGCTGGGTTCGAACCAGCGACCAAGTGATTAACAGTCACCTACTCTACCGCTGAGCTAATCCGGAATGTATGAAGCGTTTAAAATAAGTAAATAGTTTTACCATTACAACCAAAATCGATGTGCTTCAGCACCGATAAGGATAAATCAAACAATAAAAAGTGGCTCCGGATGCTGGGTTCGAACCAGCGACCAAGTGATTAACAGTCACCTACTCTACCGCTGAGCTAATCCGGATTGATATTGAGCCGAAATTATACTTTACGAAGGTACAAAAGTCAAGCTTTTTGGCTTATTTTTCTCTTTTTCTTTTTGCATTTACTTCTGGGAGCAGAAATTCTAAATTTCCAACTCTTTTTTTAATGATTTTTTGCTCTTTAATAAGAGTTTCTAAGCTCTCTTTACTCTCTTCATCAAATAGTAAATCTATATCATCCATAGTAAGAGGTCTCTTATCTAGTGTGTTTAGTATCTCTTCTTTACAATATTTAGAATGGTTTGGCTCTGCGTGGATTCTAGATGCGATGTGAATTGGTAGTTCGCTATCAAAGAGCAGAGCAGCCTCATGAAGCTCTTTATAGCTAATCCCAGCAACATTGTAAGCTGGAGGTCTATCAATCGTTCCTAAGTCTATTCTTGTGGCTTTTATACCTAGTAGTGCGAGGTTTAGTTTTGCTATCTCTTCTTTGGTGTCATTTAGTCCGTGAACGAAGAGAATCTCAATAAAAAGCTTGCCTGTAAAGACTTTACTAAACTCTTGCACTTTTTTTACAACTTCATCTACTTTTATATCTCTATGAGGTCTATCTATCTTGTTAAAGATATCATCGCTGATGGCATCTAGAGAGAGTTTGACTTGGTCTAGTTTTAAAAGAGCATTAAATACTTTATCATCTACTAGCATCGCACTATTTGTAAGTATAAGAGTTTGTGTACTGTTTTTTATCTGGTTTATTGCATCTATGAGTTCATCTAAGTGCGGATAAAGTGTTGGCTCGCCATTTGCAGTTATGGTTATAACATCAATCTTCTCATCAAGATGCTCTTTTAGCTCACTAATGATTTGTTCAACACTTACAACGCTCTTTTGAGCATCTACGGTTACAGCAGGAGCTAGCTCGCAGTATAGACAGTCGAAGTTACATTGTTTTAGGGCAGGGGAGAGGTCTATACCCAAAGAAGAACCAAATCTTCTTGAGTTTATAGGACCAAAAATAGTTTTCATTTTTTGTTACTTTTTACTAACTCTTTGACACTCTTTTATAAAGTGCTTAGCGTGCTCTACTGGAACATCTGGGAGTATTCCATGGCCTAGGTTAAAGATATGTCTCTCTCCTTGCATCGTCTCTTGAATCTCTTCTACAGCTTCTGTAATAGCTTCTTTTGAGTACAAGCGACATGGCTCCATATTTCCTTGAAGAACATACTTATTCCCAAGTTTCTCTTTAGCAAGACTCATAGGAGTTGACCAATCCACACCAAAAACTTCAAAATTTCCATATACTTTATCTAAAAATGCAGGGATACCTTTTGGAAACATAATGATAGGGATGTGAGGATATTTTTCTTTCAAAAAGTCAGCAATCTCAACCATATATTTCCAAGAAAATTCATCATATTTTTCAGGCTCAATAGCAGCTGCCCATGAGTCAAAGATTTGAACTACATCTATTCCCGCTTCAATTTGCTTTTGCATATAGATTTTTACAACTTCTGTTACTTTTCCTAGTATCTTGTGCAAAAGTGCTGGGTTTGAGTACATCATCTTCTTACAAACATTGTAAGTCTTTGTGCCTTCGCCTTCAATCATATAAGTAGCAAGCGTCCAAGGAGCACCAGTAAAACCGATAAGAGCAGTTTTTCCGCCTCTTTCATCTAGCTCTTTTTTTATAAGCTCTATAGTCTCATAAACATAAGTTAGTTTAGACGCAGCTTCCTCGCCACCGATGAGTGCATCTACATCAGCTTCTGTTACTATTGGCTTTGGAAATTTTGGACCTGAACCTGTAATAAACTTTAAATCCATTCCCATCTCGTTTGGAATAACTAAGATAT
>JAQUFE010000069.1 GCA_028684815.1 Sulfurimonas sp. | reverse complement strand
GACTGCCCGTTCTCCCTGGTGATGGGAGAGAGGAAAGATCCCTGGGGAAGATATGTTCCCACCCACATCAGGCTATCCGACGATGACACCGACTGACCTTATGTGCTAGCATACTGGCTATGCAAAACAAGCAATTGGGTGTGATGTACATACTGTTAAGTGGCTTCTTCTTCGCTGTAATGATGGTCTTCGTGAAACTTGCCGGGCCTCTGCCCAGCATGCAGAAGGCCTTGTTCCGCAATATCATCGCATTAGTCGCAGCCCTCATGATACTGAGAAGGTCGAAAACCCGTTTCACCTGGAAGAGGGAAGATTTCCCAATCCTGCTCCTACGTGGTCTTGCCGGTACCATCGGCCTTGTCGCAAACTTCTATGCAGTTGACCACCTCATTCTCAGTGATGCCACAATACTCAACAAGCTCGCTCCCTTCTCTGTCATCATTTTCAGCCGTATCTTTCTCAAGGAGAAAATCACCCCAATACAGATACTACTGGTTTTCGGTGCATTTTTAGGAGCCTCACTGGTTGTCAAGCCAAGCTTCAGCAACACTGACCTGTTTCCTTATTTGATAGGTCTCCTTGGAGGCATCAGTGCAGGGGCAGCCTATACCTGCATTCGGGAACTGGGAAACAGGAAGATGCCTGCTCCGGTCATCGTAGCACATCTGATAAGAGCCTCAGTACCAACAACTTCACCACTTTGCATATTTACTTTTGGCTGATAGTAGAGTACAAATTCATCATTATCAAGTGCTTTTTGCACCTCATCTAAACTCTCATGATGTGTTCTTATCTTTTTATCTTTTAAGGCATCAAAAATATGGTAACGATTTTTCCCAAGTATTTTTGCTTGATACATAGCTTGGTCTGCTTGGCGAAGGAGTTGGTCTGCATCTATATCATCGCCTGCGTCAAAGAAGGTCACACCCAAACTTGCAGTAACTTGCATCTCAAGCTTGTCTATTACTATCTTTTGAGAACTCGCCTCTAAGAGCCTTTTTATCATCACTATACTATCTTCATGAGACTTAAGATCAAGTAGTACTACTACAAATTCATCCCCGCCCAAACGAGCTATAGTATCACCCTCGCGAAGAGATTTTTGCATATATTTAGCTAAAAGTTCTAAAAATCTATCACCATAGTCATGTCCATAGGTATCGTTGATGGTTTTAAATCCATCGAGATCGAGATAAACAACTGCAAATGAAAATCTATGTCTGTTTGATTGTTTGAGTGCTTGATTTATTCTATCTGAGAGTAGGATACGATTTGGAAGACCTGTAAGTGCATCATAGTGCGCGATATATTCTAAGTGCTTTTCATGATGTTGTCTCTCTGTTATATCTCTTGAGATTCCTAGCACTCCCATCAGGCTTCCATCGCTATTATGTAATGGAATTTTTGTAGCTTGGACTAGCTCAGTATGCCCATCGCTTGCAAAGATTATTGTCTCTTTATTTTTGCAAGTTTTATTTGTTTGCATCACTTTGTTATCATTCATTCTAAAAAAATCTGCAATCTCTTTATCTACAAAATCATAATCACTCTTGCCAACTATCTCTTTCTCTTTTGCACCAAAATAATCTTCAAATCGCTTATTACAAGCTAAATAAATACCCTCTTTATCTTTTAGAAAAATCAAATCTGGAATATTTTGTATAAGCGTTTTAAGAAGCGCTCTCTCTCCAGAGAGCTCCTCTTGTATCTGTTTTCTATCACTGACATTTACAAGTGTTTTACTAAAGAGATCAAGAATATCTATCTCATCTTGGGAAAACAAGTGCTTACTCTCTACAGTGTCAAACCCTACAAACCCTCTGCATTCTCCCTTTTTCATTAAGGGAATTGTTACAAAACTTTTTATGTTTTGAGATAGTAAGATATCCCTAAACTCACTTTGTGGCATATTTAAGGTGTCTTGGACTAACTTTATTTTTCCTTGCATATGAGCCTGTGTAAGTTCAGGGGCTTTATCATTAGGGATATTTTGTAGGCGCTCTATTTGAGATAAGACTCCATCTTTGCACCACTCATAAATATTTGATGAAGTCTGCTTTTGTGCATCATACTCAAAGATATAAGATCTATCAGCGCCTACAAAAGTAGCCATACTCTCAAGCGATTTTTGTATAGCATCATCTACTTTTTCTACTGGGAGGTTAATGAAAAGTGTTGATATATTTAGAAGAAGTTGCCTATACTCTTCTTGATATGCCACCTTTTTTTCGTAGGCTTTATGCGATTTTAACTCACGCATCAAAGAGAGTGTATTTAAAGAGAGTGTGTTATATATGGAGAGGATTATATTTATCAAAAGCCTACTTGCGCCACCGAGCTTATCTTCTGCCTGAGCTTTTGCCTCTTCTATGCTAAGCCCATCCTCTAAAGCAGAAATAGTATATGCCATGTGACGGTCTGCATCTAAGATATGAGATGCTAACCATTTGACCAAAAACCCAAGCGCCTCATCTGCTAGCTCACTAAAAGGCTTTACACCTTGCTCTCTACTAAAACGCTCTACCGTGTCTATAAAATTTTGATGCACTTCTTTATGTTTTTTATTTACTGTCTCGTTTGGTAGGTATTTATCCCAAATGGCTTCTTCTGTTTTAAAGTGATAGCGTGTGTAGTCTTTAAGTTCATCAAGTACACTATTTAGACTCTCTTCATCTGACTCATAAGCTATATTTGTTGCTAACTTATTTAATATTTTTACTAATTTTTTATGTTGGTTATCTACTGTATCAAAACCAGTTTTAAAATGGTCATCCCAAGGAAAAATATCAATCGATTTCATAACATCCACTTTTTAAAATTATTGTCTAGTATCTTAACTAATCTATCTAAAAATTGCTCTTAGCTTATACATTCTTATTATAATTGAACCCTCTGATTAATTTGTAAACTAGATTCCGTGTCAAGCACGGAATGACAGGATATGCGTCAAGCGCGAAATGACGGGACATGTGCCAAGCACGGAATGACGGGACATGTGTCAAGCACTAAATGACGGGACATGCGTCACCCTGAACTTGATTCAGGATCTAATTTGAGGATTGTTCACAACACTTAATTCTAGTAAAACTGTATCTCTTGCAGTCTGCTCAAACTTCTTGCATCCACTCTCAAATGCAGCGCCTTCGCCAATGATAACACACTTATGTTTTGCTCTTGTTATAGCTGTATATATAAGCTTTGTGTTGTGCATGATAAAGTGTGAAAATGTCATTGGAATGACAACTATATCATACTCCATGCCTTGAACTTTATGGATAGTTAGAGCGTATGAGAGCATCAGGTATGACTTTACCTCTTCATACTCATAAACCACTACAATATCCTCATTTGGATAAAAAACAAACAACTGTTCATCCGCCTCTTCTATTTTAAAAAGTAGCCCACTCATACCGTTAAATATGCGTCTTTGACTTGAGTCTTCCCCCGCTTTAAAACCATCACCGCTCCATGAAGTCATGTTTTCATTTTTGGTATGAACGACCTTATCCATAAGCCTAAACTCGACTCCACCCTTTTTAAAACATTTTTTGGGATTTGGGTTAAAGTACTCTTGTAAAACCTTGTTAAGATTGTTAGCTCCTAGAGTTCCACCCTTCATAGGAGTTATAACTTGAAAGTAGTTTAGGTACTCTTTTATCTGCTTGTTATTTAGTCTATATCTCGCTTTTTGCAGCGACTCTATAACTTTGTGAACTATCTCTGTGATGATAGCTTCAGAGTTAGACTCTCTTAGTTCTTGAAGTTCAGTTTGTGAGAGCTGGCTTCTTAGAGAGTAGTAGTTTTGGATGCTAATCTCTAGAAATTCAAAATCCTCATATTTTTCTCTATAAGCAGGAACTACGCCTTTTCTAATGTCATTTGCGATAAACCTGATGGCTTGCTCTTCACTCTGTCTATAGATCTTTGTAAGTTTTACAATTGGAGCTAACTCTAAGGTTAAAACATCACTTAAGACATTTCCAGCCCCTATTGGAGGGAGTTGTGCATCATCTCCTACAACAACTACTATCGCATCTTTGCGCACTTTATGCATAAGCCTTGCAAAGAGTGAAGAGTTTATCATAGATGCTTCATCTATAAGGATTACTCCAAAAGGAAAATTATCCGCGCCCTCATACTTCACTAAAAGTGACTGAATAGTAGCACTCTCAAAGCCAGTTGTATCGGCAATCCTCTGAGATGCTATGCCACTTAAGGCGCAAGTCATTATCTCTTTAGCGTCGTACCTTGTGTTTAAAAGTTCTAAGATTGTTTTTGAAGTTGTACTCTTTCCTGTTCCTGCATATCCGACTAAAAAGAGTATAGATGCACCCTCATTTATCTTTGCAACTGCCTCTTTTTGCTCACTCCCAAGCTTTAATTCTTTTGATGCTAAAAACTCATCTAAGTTCTTTACAAAGCCACCACTATCTTTTTTCGCCCTCGTAGTTATAGTCTCATGCAGAAATTTCTCAGCATCATAGAGCCTCGATGGGGAGACTCTGTTATTCTTCATTATCACGATGCTACTCTCTGCCACCCTCTCAACTAAGGCTGCTTCATAGAGATGGTTTTTATGGCAAAATCCTAAAAGCTCATCAAGCCCACTAAAGAGTATCTCTTTTGAGATGCAGCTATTTCCTTGCTGCTCACAATAGTTCATAAGTGTATAGTCCATAGCCGAACTTATGCGGTTTTCATCTTGCTCTTTTACCCCCATCTTTAGAGCTAACTCATCCGCTCTTTTAAAGCCTATGGAGTTTATGGAAGTTAAGATGTATGGATTGTTTTTTATCTTAGTACAAGGCTCATCAACATCTCTCATAGCCGTAGCGATTGTAGTTAGAAGTGCTTGAGAGACATCAAAGGGGCTTAAAAATTCTCCAAGACGACGCATAGAACGAAACTTTTTCCATGAAGTCTGAATCTTTTTAAGTCTCTTCTCTTTGATGCCTTTAAACTCTAAAAGTCTCTCGATATCGTTATCTAAAATCTCTACAAGCCCGTCACTTGTGAAGTGCTCTATTAGTTCGGCTGAGAGTTTTTTAGTAAAGCCTTTTACGATTTTGTTTAAAAAGAAAAAGAGATGATTTTGGTTAACCTTAATGGAGTCAAATTTAAAAGTTTTACCATGTTTTGCATGTTCACTCCACTCCCCATTTAGCGTGATTGCTGAGTCTTTTATATGTGAAACTTCACTCTCTAAGTAGGTCCCACTAATCTTTTCACCGCTCTTAAGTGTAGCTATAAAAAAACCATCATCTTCAAAAAGTATTCGGTCAATCTGCCCTATAAGAGTCTCGCTCAACTACTTCGTCTCCAAAGCTTTAATAACGCAAGCCTTTAGAGAAGTTTTATCTGCAATGATAGGTTTTATATACTCTGGAAAGTACTTTGCAGTAGTGCGTCCAATTGAGATGGCTTTGTAAGATTCATGCCACGAGAAAGCTTGAAGAAAGTACTTTATAGTAGAGGGTGAAGAAAATATTATCTTAGAATTTTTTGGCAACGTCTTTTTCTCTTTTGGCTCTTTAAAGTAGTTCTCATAAACAACAATATCATCACATTTGATGCCATTATCTTGGAGTATTTCTAACATATTTGAGACTATCTCTTTTGCTCTAAGATACAAAACCCTTTTGCCTTTTAACTCACAACCAAGTAACTCATAAGCAAATTCATCGCCATGTCTTGTTTTTCCTGCGAATTTTAGATGCCCGCCCATATCTCTGACAAGTTTTGCAGTTTGCTCTGAGATGGCGTAAGATGGAACTTTTCTCCACTCTTTATTCATACTATCTATGGCTAAAACAGCATTCTTTGAGCTAAATATAATAGCATCGTACTTATGAAACTCTACTCTTTGTTTTATATACTTTATCTCAAAAAGTGGAATGTTTTTAGCAAACTTTATCTTCATATCATTTAGCAAGTAGATATTTTGCTTTTTATAATCTATATATGTTAGAAGTTTTTTAAATTTATCTTTTAGTGAAAATTTCTGTTTTGAAAACTCTATAGATTTATCTTTTAGGACTTTAAATTTTATATTTTGTTTGGATAGATGGTAAGTTATTTTAAAAAATTCTAGTTCTATAAATCTGTTTGAGTAGTTAGTATCAAAATATAGTCTCTTCGTCTTCTTGTCATACTCATAATATATCAGGTCAAGTGGGTTGATTATTT
>JAQUFE010000068.1 GCA_028684815.1 Sulfurimonas sp. | reverse complement strand
TATCTTAGACCTCTACTTGTTTATAGCAAGTTTGATATCGCTCTCTATAAGTTCTTCTTCTATTGAGCCTATGAAATGATTTATATATTTACCATCTTTATATAGCGCCATTACAGGGATTGGATATCTATCTCCAAGTTTTAGCTCATTTACTATTGTGTCAGCTAAACGACGATTTTGATCAGAGTTTACGAGAATATAGTTTGCGTTGTACTCATTTCTAAAGTCTAGTAGTTTAGAGTTTTCTATTGCTTCTTCTATCGAGATGCCAATGACAATAAGGTCATCTTTGTACTTCTCTTGAAGTGAAGTAAGATGAGTAGCGGCTCCACGACAAGGCGGACACCAAGTAGCAAAGATATCAAAAAGAACAACTTTGCCTTCTGTACCATTTAGAACAAAGCCAGAACCCTCTTTTTTTACAACATATTGTTTGTTGTCAAGTGCAGTTAGGACGAACTCATTTTTTGAAATAATACTATTTGCCTCTTTAGCTTTTGTATCGCCTTTAGGTTTATCATCGCTACATGCGACAAAAAAGAGGGCTGATACTAAAAGAAGTGAAGTAGTGGTTTTTTTAAACATTAATGTACCTTTATTTAATTATTATAGTAAAATATGCGAAATTATAACCGAAAGTTTTTATATGCTTCTTACAAAATCAACATTTAGACGCAATTGTATCAAAAAGATGAAGAATGCTTCAATGTCAAATAAATACTATAGAGATGCAATGCTTAATAAGCGTCTTTTAAAAGAGATACAAAAGCGAAAACCAAAGTCAATTTTGTTTTACTATCCGCTAGACTTTGAAGCAGATATACGAAAAACACTCTTTAAACTACGTAAAGTTTGCGATGTTTATCTACCATTTATGCAAGATAAAAGTTTTAAAGTAGTACCATTTAGATTACCGCTAAAGAGAAAGAATTTTGGTATTTACGAAGCGGGAAATACACTAAGAAATATAAATAAAATTGATATAGCCATAGTACCTGCGGTTGGGGTTGATGGTAAATTACAGAGAATAGGTTTTGGAAAAGGGATGTATGATCGTTTTTTTGAAAGATTGAAAAAAAAACCATATACTATCTTTGTGCAACCAGATATTTGTTTTACAAAAGAGTTTATATGTGATGAGTATGACATTGCATGTGATTTACTATTAACGCCAAAAATTATAAAAAAACGAAGAACTAGGGGCTAAGAGAACAGGAAAAAAAATGTTAAATGAGATACTAATAGGTGGCTCAGTTGCTACCATAAGTGGTCTTTTTGGTTTTTTTATCTCTAAGAAAATAACTCATGCAAACTTTGATGTTTTTGTTGAAAAAGCAAAAGCAAAAGCAAGTGTCATAGAAAATGAAGCACAACACCTTTTACATAAGTCAAGTCTAAGAGCGCAAGAGATTGAGTTTGAAGCTAAAAAAGAGTTTGATAATGCAAAAGAGAGAGCAAAAGCTCACTTGGCTCAGCGAGAAGATGATGTTACAAAAAAAGAACAGAGTTTTAAGAGATATAAGCAAAATGAAGAGAAAAGACTTCGTGATGAAGTAAGAGTATTAGAGGCCAAAAAGCTAGATTTAGATAGAAATGAAAAGTCACTAGAAGCGCTAAAGAAAAAGTATGAAGACAAGATTGATGAAGCACTTCATACTATAGAAAATAGTGCAGGAATGACTCAGGATGAGGCTAAAAAAGTTCTTTTAGAGAGCATAGAAGAGAAGAGCCGCGCTGATGTAGCTCACATAGTAAGACGCTATGAAAATGAGGCAAAAGTAGAGGCTAAGAAAAAAGCGAACTATATTTTAGCCCAAGCTACAAGCAGATATGCAGGAGAGTTTGCATCGGAGAGGCTTACAAATATTGTTCATTTAGAAGATGATGAACTAAAAGGTCGAATTATAGGAAAAGAGGGCAGAAATATAAAAGCCCTTGAGACACTCCTTGGTGTTGATATTATTATAGATGACACTCCAAATGCCATCTTGGTTAGTAGTTTTAACCTCTACCGTAGAGCAATAGCTACAAAAACCTTGCAACTTCTTATAGAAGATGGAAGAATTCAGCCAGCTAGAATAGAAGAGATTTTTGAAAAAGTCTCAGAAGAGTTTGAGGATAATATCCTAAGTGAAGGCGAAGAGCTTATCTCAGATATGGATATTGGATATATGCATCCTGAGCTTATAAAGCTAATTGGAAAGCTAAGATATAGAGCTAGTTATGGGCAAAATGCACTCGCACACACTATAGAGGTTGCGCATTTAGCTGGGATTATGGCATCTGAGATGGGTGGAGATGCAACTCTTGCAAAAAGAGCAGGATTACTTCATGATATAGGAAAGTCTTTAACTCACGAGAGTGATGGGAACCATGTTGATTTGGGTGTTGAGGTTTGCAACCGTTATAATGAACATAGTGTTGTAATAAACGCTATCTATGCTCATCACGGGCATGAAGAGATGAACTCTATAGAGTGTGCGGCAGTTTGTGCAGCAGATGCACTCTCAGCTGCAAGACCAGGGGCTAGACGTGAAGTTTTAGAGAGTTTTTTAAAGCGAGTTACTCTCATCGAAGAGATAGCATCTGGATTTTCTGGAGTTAGACAAGCTTATGCGATAAATGCGGGCCGTGAAGTAAGGGTTATAGTAAACGCTACTTTAATCAATGATGATGAGGCTGTACTAATCTCGCGAGAGATAGCAAAAGAGATAGAAGAAAAAGTGCAATACCCTGGCGAAATAAAGGTAAATGTTATCAGAGAGAGCCGTGCTGTAGAGTATGCTAAGTAGAGTTAAGGCTTTTATGGCTTTAAAAAATCTCAAGAGACCCTGAATCAAGTTCAGGGTGACGAAGCGTTAGTTCAGAGTGATGAATCGGTGGTTCAAGATGATGAATCGGTGGTTTAGGGTGATGAAGCCGTTCAAGATGACGAAGCGGTAGCTCAAGATGATGAATCGGTGGTTTAGGGTGATGAAGCGTTCAAGATGACGAAGCGGTAGTTCAAGATGATGAAGCGGTCGTTTAGGGTGATGAAACGGTGGTTCTGGGTGACGAAACGGTCGTTTAGGGTGATGAAGCGTTCAAGATGACGATAAGGTTGAAGTGTTAGTTAGGGTGTCGAAATGGTGGTAGGATGTTGAAATGGTGATTAGGATTTCGGAATAATGGAATTTATGGTGCTGACATTGTAAACTCCATAACTTTCGTCATTGCGGGCTTGATCCGCAATCTGATTAGAAGCTTAAAGCCTATAGAATTTTTAAAATATAAGAGGCTCTAACTACTGAGAGTCTAAAGTAGCCTATACTCGATATTTAGTCTCTTTAACTCATCTTCAAACATGCTAAAGTACTCTCTAACTTCACTCTTATCATATCCACTCAAAGACAACTCAACATTTGGTTTTTCATCTATAAACATTGGAAGTGAAGATAACTCTATATGAGGTGGAACTGCTCTCATCTTAGATATTAGTGTCTCTTCGCTTGTTTTAGCTATAAGTGTTACTCTATGCTTTAGCGGGCTATTTGAGCATAGTTTTGAGATAACATCTTTTATCATTGGGTGTGCCATCTCAGGAAAGCCAGGGGTGAAGAAAAATCTATCTT
This sequence comes from Sulfurimonas sp., assembly GCA_028684815.1. GTDB lineage: Bacteria > Campylobacterota > Campylobacteria > Campylobacterales > Sulfurimonadaceae > Sulfurimonas. The sequence continues at coordinate 2,708 of JAQUFE010000068.1, read as the reverse complement.
CTAAAGAGAAGCCTGACATATTGTTTACAGGATTAAAGAGCAGCTTTGAGTTCTCTGGCAAATCTGCCATATGAACTCTGTTTGGATAGGCTCTATCTCCAAATCTCTCTAAGATATCTTTTAAAAACTCTTCGTGCCTCTTTGGAGGTTTTGATGTAAAGATTTTAGCTGCAATCTCTCTTGTTAGGTCATCAGGCGTACAACCAATGCCACCAAATGAAAACATTATTGACTTTTTATCTGCTTTAATGAGCTCAATGCAGTTTTGAAGCAGTTCTACGTCATCTCTTATTATAAACGATGCAAAGAGGTCGTGACCATACTTTTGTAACTCATCACGAACAAACTTGAAGTGTTTATCTTCTCTTCTAGCGTTTAATATCTCAGTCCCAATAATTAGTGCGTAAAAATTCATATATTTAATATCCCTCTTCCATCTCATTTATTTCAGAATCATCGTACGGATCCATATGTACAAGCGTGTGTACAGTTTTATCTTCAAAAAGAGCCTTTATCTTCGCTTCAACTCTATCAGTTACAAGATGCGCATCATAGAGAGAGACGCTCACATTAAAAACTGCATGAACCGAGACGAAGATATGTGAGCCAGAGACTCTAGTAAGAAGGTAGTGATAATCGTTTAACTCTTCTGACTCTAAGACTTCTTGGATTCTTTTTATATCTTCTTCAGGGAGTGCCGCATCCAAGAGCATTAAAATCCCATCTTTAATGATAGGGATAACAGAATAAATCATATAAAAAGCTATAAGGACACCTAAAATAGGGTCAATCAACTGCTCACCAGTGTATGCAATAAGAGCTAGAGCTAAAAGAACTGCACCATTTGAGAAGAGGTCTGTTTTATAATGAAGTGCATCAGCTTTTATAACCATGTTATCTGTTTTTTTAGCAACGAAGTTTAAAAATAAAACGAGTGCTAAAGTTATGATAAGTGAAGCAGCCATTACCCAGATGCTACTTTGCATAAATGCCATCTCTCTAGGATGTGCGATTTTTACAAGAGCCTCATAGAGTATAAAAATAGCCGAAAAGGATATGATAGTTCCTTCAATAACTGCAGCAAGCGGCTCCATTTTGCTTCTTCCGTAGTTAAACTTATCATCAGGATGTTTCTCAGCTGTATTTAGTGCAAAGTAGTTAAAGAGTGAGATTATAAGGTCTAAAAAACTATCAATTGCAGATGCTAAAACAGCGATAGAACCACTTAAAATCCCTACTGTCATCTTCATCAAAACTAAAACAGCCGCAACTGATGTTGAGACAACAGTTGCTTTTTTCTCTAAACGCATTAATATTCCTTAATTTTACTTTGTAAAATGAAGGAAACCCTTCACTTTATTTTGTCACGCCAAAGGAACAAGTCCCTTTGGCTACGCTAACGCTGAGTTTTGCTCAGCGCAAGGCTCTCGGCACTTGTGCCTCTCGTTATTTTTGTCATGCGATTTTGTATTATATTTTTTGGTACAATTGTAACAAAAATTATTGATATAAAGATCCTCTGGCTCCCACGCTCTGCGTGGGAGCCTACATATAACACCTAGAAATATACATGAGTTCCAACGCGGAGCATTGGAACTAGCAAATACCCAAGGGCACTTCCTTCGGGGTGCGCATTGGTTTCCTTCGGCAGGAAGCCCTCGGCACTTGTGCCTCTTGTTATTTCCTCTGGCTCCCACGCTCTGCGTGGGAGTCTATATAACACCTAAAAATATACATGAGTTCCAACGTGGAGCATTGGAACTAGCAAGTCTTGCGACAGGCTCAACGCAAGGCTCTTGGCACTTGTGCCTCTTTATTTTGTCACGCGATTTTGTATTATATTATTGTTCATTATAATTTTTGGTACAATTGTAACAAAAATTACTGATATAAAGATTGATATGAACTTAGATGAGATAAGAAAAGATAGACAAAAGTGGATGACATGGAAAAACATCAAGCCACTTCGTGATGCTTTGGGTACTCTGCCAGAGGGTAGTTTCAGAGTTGAGTTAGGAGATGCTTTAAAGATAAGTCGAGATGAGCCTTGTGATATTTATGATGTTGCAAAGCTTTTGATGCCGTGGAGAAAAGGGCCTTTTGATGTTTGTGGCACATTTATAGATGCTGAGTGGAAGAGTAACATCAAGTATAACCTTCTTAGAAAACATTTTGATTTAAAAAACAGAAGAGTTGCCGATATAGGCTGCAACAATGGTTATTATCTATTTCGTATGCAAGAAGATAAGCCAAAAACTCTAGTTGGCTTTGATCCATCACCTCTTTATAAGACGCAGTTTGATTTTATAAATCATTTTGTTAAGAGTGATATTGTTTATGAACTCTTAGGTGTTGAGCATCTTGAGTTTTATGAAGAGAAGTTTGATACCATCTTTTGTTTGGGTGTTTTGTATCATAGAAGTGACCCAGTTGCTATGCTAAAGTCACTATATCGTGGGCTAGATGCTGAGGGTGAAGTGATTCTTGATACTTTTTATATCAAAGGAGATGAGGAGATGGCACTCTGTCCAAAATCATCTTACTCAAAGATACCAAATATCTACTTTGTTCCAACAATTTCAGCTCTGAAAAACTGGTGCCTAAGGGCTGGATTTAGTAGTTTTGAGGTTTTAGAAACTATGCAAACAGATGCAAGTGAGCAGAGAAAAACTTCGTGGATAGAGGGACAATCACTAGAAGATTTTTTA
>JAQUFE010000031.1 GCA_028684815.1 Sulfurimonas sp. | reverse complement strand
GGGATGATGGTTGAGGCTGAGATTTTACTAAATGATGTAGGTGCAGATTTATGGATAGTTCAAGAGAACACTTTAGGGCCTTTTGCTGAGCCCTCAAGAGTTCATGAAGATTTAAAAGACATACTCTATGTTATGAATGGAATCGACAAAAGTGAGGCTCTTACCTTTCAAAACATTCAACTCCCAAGTGCTGATAAGCCCGTTAGAGTTGTGGCAGTTGGTTATGATATCTATGGAAGCTTTAACCCCATCAATCCAGAGAGACTAATAGCTGGGCGTGAGCTTAAAAATGACCACTATGAGATTGTAGTAAGTGATAAAACGGGCTTTGGGCTAGAAGATAGGATAAAACTTGGAAGGAACTTCTACAGAGTTGTAGGAATTACCACAAAATCTGTCTCAAACAATGGTGATCCTTTGGTCTATCTTAGCTTAAAAGATGCTCAAGAGTTGCAGTTTTTATACTCAAATAAAGAGATTCAAAACAATGTTGCAAGAGGTATAGAAAATACAGAATCATATATGGTAAACGCCATCGTTGCTAAAGTAAAAGAGGGTTATGAGATAGATGCAGTAGCAAAAGAGATTAGAAAGTGGCAACATAAGAGTGTTTACACGGCAAATGAGCAAAAAGACATTTTAACAAAAAACCTAATTGAAAAGTCAGCAAAACAGATAGGCCTTTTTACTGTTATCTTAATCATAGTCTCAACTATAATCATAGCTCTCATTATCTACACAATGACACTAGAGAAGATGAAAGAGATAGCCATTATGAAACTTATGGGGCTTCCAAATTCTCTTATCATAGAGATGATTGTAAAAGAGACTCTAATACTAGGAGTTTTTGCCTTTATTTTTGGAAATATCTTCTCGCATCTCACTTATGATGGCTTTCCCAAGTTAGTGATACTACAAATCCCAGATGCATGGGCACTCTTTGGAGTTGTTTTAGTAGCTTCTGTTTTGGCCTCTTTTGTTGGTGTGAAAAAAGTTATAAGTGCAGATCCAGCAGCTGCTATTGGAGGATGATATGAGTGAGCATAGTGCGATAAAGATTAAAAATCTTGTAAAACATTTTGGTAAAGATGATAACCTTGTTAGAGTAATAGATGGTGCTTCATTTGAGATACAAAAAGGAGAAGTAGTAGCCCTCATAGCTCCTAGTGGTGCTGGAAAAACCACTCTTTTGATGATGATAGGCTGTGTGACAGAGCCAACAAGTGGGGAAATTTGGCTTGGAGAGGAGATGGTTTATAAAGATAAATGGTTAGCTAAAGATACTCGTAAAATAAGGCGAGAGAAGATTGGCTTTATCTTTCAAGCTCACTATCTCATACCTTTTTTAAATATCTTAGAAAATATAACACTACTCCCTCAAGCAAACGGTGTAAGCCAAAAAGATGCCGAACAAAAAGCTATGGAACTACTCAAATATCTCGAGATAGATGATAAAGCCTACAATATGTCATCACAACTCTCAGGTGGACAAAACCAAAGAGTAGCCATTGCAAGAGCTTTAGCAAATAACCCAGAGATAATTCTAGCCGATGAGCCAACAGCGGCATTAGATGGTGAGAGAGCGGTTAGTGTAATTAAGATGTTAAAAAAAATAGCTCGTGAGCAAAATGTTGCCATCATCACAGTCACTCACGATGATAGGATTCTTCCCTATTGTGATAGAATTATGAAAATACAAGATAGAGCTATTGTTTTTGAGTAGTTGTAAGGGGTACAAGTTTGAAGATTTTATATCTTGAAGATGATATAAACTTATCTCAAACTCTAAAAGAGTTTTTGAGTGATGAGGGTTTTGATGTTACTTGTGTCTATGATGGCGAAGAAGCCCTGCAAGAGATTTATAGTTCAAACTTTGATATGTTGCTCTTAGATGTAAATGTGCCTCTTATCAATGGTTTTGAACTCTTAAAAGAGTTAAGAGATGCAAAGACAACTACCCCAGCTATCTTTATAACTTCACTAAATGGTATAGATGACCTCTCAAGAGGCTTTTTAAGCGGTGCTGATGACTATATAAAAAAACCTTTTGAACTCAAAGAACTACTTTTAAGAATCAATGCCCTCTTAAGAAGAGAGTATAAAACACAAGAGAGCATCATAGAAATAGCACAAAATATAGAGTTTAATATCCATAGTGATGAACTTAAAAAAGATGCTAAAACAATCACTTTAAAACATAAAGAGTCCCTTCTTTTAAAACTTCTACTAAGACACAAAAATGAGTGCGTGAGCTTTGATAATATATATCAAAATGTTTGGAGTTTTGATGAAGAGCACAGCTATATGAGCCTAAGAACATATATAAAAGAGTTGCGTAAGCATCTTGGCAAAGAGCGTATACTTAGCATTAAAAAACTTGGATATAAACTTGTATAGAGGTGAGAAAAAAAGTATCTTTTACGTACTTGGACTCTATCTAAGCTCTACGCTTCTGCTCATTACCACTATTTTTGTAAGTTATTACTACTATGAGAGAGACCAGTTTGAACATAGTGAAAAAGATCTTTTGAGAAAATATACCCTTCTTCTAACGCAACAACTCTCAACACTAAATGAAAACAGCAGCCAGAAATACAAATACCCTAGGTTTGATGAGTTTGAGAGTGCCATCTATGATATAGATAAAAACCTCATCTTTAGCACAAACAGAGATATAAATATAACAAATTTTAAAGATAGCTTTTTTATAAAAGAGTCCAACTCCTACCTTTTATCCCCACTAACACCCTACTATTTTGGAGCAGCTTTTATCATCATAGAAAAAAAATCTAAAAATCTTAATATCCTAAACAACCTTATATTTATCGCTATTGTGACCATTATCATAACCCTAATAACTTCTATCTTTCTTGTAAACCTTGTCCTAAAACCTATGAGAGAGAACATAAAACTTCTTGATAACTTTATAAAAGATACTACCCATGAGCTAAACACACCCATCACTGCAATACTTACAAATATAGAGACTATAAACTCCTCAAGTTGTGATGAAAAAACACTAAGAAAACTACAGCGCATAAAGATAGCATCTCAGAGTATCTCAAATATCTATGAAGATTTAGTATATTTACTCCTAAACCACAAAACATCTACTCAAAATATAGATTTAAATCTAAGAGAGATGCTACATCAAAGAGTAGAGTATTTTACAAATATGGCAACTGCAAAAAATATAGATCTACTCTTAGATGCAAAAGAAGATATAGACTTCAAAGCTGATAAAAAGAAGATGCAAAGGCTTATAGACAACCTTCTATCAAATGCGATTAAGTATAGTTATAAATCAACAAATATAAGAGTTGTACTAAATGAGACAACTCTTAGCATCGAGGATGAAGGCAAAGGCATGAGTGAGCAAGAGGTTAAAAAAATCTTTACAAGATATCTAAGATTTGATAAATCTCAAGGTGGTTTTGGGATGGGATATAGCATCATAAAGGCTATCGCCGATGAGTATGAGATTAAAATAGATATAGTCTCAAAAGAGACCCACGGAACAAAGGTAACTCTCTCATGGTAAAAATTTTAAGTTTTTTTCTTCTTTTATGTATTAGTTTAGGCGCCTCTGAATTTGATAAAAACTGCTTTGATTGTCACAGTCAAGATTTTAAATTTCATATCATTATGAATAAATATACTCTTAAATTTAGTAGCGAAAAAAGGATAAAAGAGGCTATGTTTGACTACCTAAGAGAGCCAAGTTTAGACAAATCAATCCTGCCTTTAGAATACATACAAAAGTTTGGTTTAAAAGAGAAAAGCCCTCTTGATGATAAGACTCTAAGAGAGATGATAGATATCTACTACGAAAAATTTAATCTTCAATCCAAACTTTTTTAACCCTCATTCAATTTTCTTATCTCTTTAACAGCATTAATAGCAGCTGGTAAGAGTGATTCGCTAAGTGCTGGATGGATATAGAGCATCTCTTTTAAATGTCGTATATCATTATCTATATGCATAACAGTAAGGACTTGATGGATCATCGTTGAGCTTTGCGGTCCTATCATGTGACAACCGAGTATCTCATAAGTTTTTCTATCTACTATAAATTTTGTAAAAGGATATTTTAGCTTCATTGACTCTGCTTTTGCACTTGCCAACCAGTCTGTTTTTGTCACTACTGCATCTAAGCCTTTCTCTTTTGCTTCTTTCTCACTTATACCTACACTTGCAATCTCAGGATCTGTAAAAACTGAGTGTGGCATATATTTAAATTTCAAAGGCTCTTTTTTATCTTCAAATAGGTATTTATAAAGATGGTTCATCTCAAAAGATGCAGCATGTTGTAACATATACTCCCCTGCTGCATCTCCTGCAACATAGACACCTTTAGCATCTGTTTGAAAAAACTCATCTCTTTTTATAAAGCCTCTTTCATCTAAGGTAATGTGAGTATTTTGTAAGTTTAAAGTTTTTGCATTTGATTCTCTTCCAATTGCATAGAGCAGAGCTTCAGAGCTGTGTTTTTTACTCTTACCTGCTCTGTCTTGTAGTGTTATGTCAAAATAAGAGTCATAAAATATTGCATCTTTTATCGTTGTGTTAAACTCTATATCAATCTTTTTAGAAAACTCTTGCTTAAATACTTTAGATATATCTTCATCTTCATTTGAGAGAAGTGTCTCACCCCTTACTAAGAGTTTTGTTTTTACACCCAAAGCATCAAACACATTTGCTAACTCACAAGCAATAAGACCAGCACCCACGATTGTAATAGAGCTTGGAATTTTATTTAGAGGAAAGATATCATCACTACTCCAAGCCTCTTTAAAAGGCGACTCTTTAGGTTTTGCTCCTGTTGCAATGACTATTTTTGGTGCTGTTAATTTTACACCATTTACTTCCACTATGCTATCTGAGATAAAAGAGCCTATACCTCTAAAGAGTTCTACATTTTCATTTAACATAGCTTTATACTCTCCATCAACACCAGCAATATATTTATTATTTTCTTTAAATATCTTTTTTATATCAATATTATCAATTGTGCTTTTTATATAGTGTCTTTGTGACTCTTTTATGCTCCGTAAAACATCGGCATAGCCCACTAGAAGCTTTGAAGGAACACAACCTCTATTTGCACAGGTGCCTCCAAGCTTAGACTTTTCAATCAGAGCAACCCTTTTACCTAATCTACCAGCTTTTGCAGCTAAATTAGAGGCTCTTCCGCCTCCGATTATAATTAAATCATATATTTTCATATTTTTAGCCTTTTCTCACTAATAATACCTAAATATTATAAGTTTTTCTTTTATAAAATATGTTCCTTTAAAAACAAATTAAAAAATTTCTATAACTTTTTATAATACTTTAATATTAATTTATGCTTTGCTTTGCAATAATTGAAGTAATTTTAAAATAACCCTATCTTTATTCCAATAATTAAAATATTGTTATTTTAAATTCAAATAGTTGTACAAATATGCAAATAATTGGGAGATAAGATGGAGCATTTTGATTTTGGGGTTGGTTTGGCGTTTGTCCTTATGATTATAAGCACTGTCATTAGTGTGATTTATGGAGCTATAAACTGGAACAAGGATGCTTATGTTTCTCCTCCAGAGTTTGTAAAAGATTGGAACAAGACTGAGAAAGAGATAGAGGATGAACTATGACTGGAATGTTTGAAAACATCATTATCCTTATATATCTTGCGGTTTTAGGATATTTGGGTTTTAGAGGTTATAAGCAAACTAAAAATACTACTGACTATCTTGTAGCTGGGCGCGATACACATCCTTTTATCATGGCTCTTAGTTATGGGGCAACTTTTATCTCCACAGCTGCCATAGTTGGCTTTGGCGGCGTTGCTGCTTGGCTTGGTAACTCTCTACTTTGGCTTACAGTTTTTAATATCTTCATTGGCATCTTTATAGCCTTTGTTTTTTTGGGAAATCCTACAAGAAAGATGGGTTACAGACTCAATGCCCACACCTTTCCTGAACTTCTTGCTAAGAGATTTGACTCTAAGTTCATCCAAATCTTTGGCGCTATTATCATCCTACTTTTTATGCCACTCTATGCTACAGCTGTTCTCATTGGTGGGACTCAGTTTATAGCACTTTACTTTGGTACAGATTATCATATGTCACTTATGGTCTTTTCCATCATCATCACCGCTTATGTCATTGCAGGTGGACTCAAAGGTGTAATGCTAACAGATGCACTTCAAGGAAGCATCATGTTTATTGCTATGATAATCCTTGTCGTTGTTACCTTTGACTCTTTAGGCGGAGTAGGAGCGGCGTTTTCTAAGCTTGAGAATGTTTGGCAAGTGACTGTTGTAGATCATCTTGCATCTAAGAGCATAAATGAGTTTGCACCAGGTTCGCCTGACTTTATGATGAAGCTCTCTTTATTGTGGGGATTTGAGGGTTGGAACTCGATGCCACAGTTTTTAAGCAAGGGCTGGCTTTTTGTAATTACAACTATTACTATGGGTGTAGGTATTGGAGTTTTAGCTCAACCTCAACTCATAGTTAGATTTATGACAGTAAAGAGTAAGCAGGAGTTAAACCGTGCGGTTCTTATTGGTTCTATCTTTATACTTGCAATGACTGGGATTATCTTTATAGTTGGGGCTTTATCAAATGCTTGGTATTTCGAGTTTAACGAGGGTAAAAATGCGCTTCAAAGCGCTGGGTCTGTTGAGAAAGTAATACCACACTTTATAAATACTGCGATGCCAAAGTGGTTTGCCTTTGTATTTTTATTTGCACTAATCTCAGCTGCAATGAGCACACTCTCATCTCAGTTTCACACTATGGGAACAGCAGTTGGGCGTGACTTTTTTGAGCAGATTACTAAAAAAGACTATGACTCCGTGACTGTTACAAGACTCGGTGTTGTTGTGATGATAATCTTCTCAGTCACTCTAGCTTACGCTTTTGATGATGAGCCAGCCATTATAGCGCGCTCTACTGCCATCTTCTTTGCACTCTGTGCTAGTGTTTTTCTGCCAAGTTTTGTAGGCGGACTTTTCTTTAGAGGTATGACAAAAGCAGGAGCTATCTCCTCAATGTTAGTTGGCTTAGTAGTGTCAAGTTTTTGGCTACTTTTTGTTCACTTCAAAGAAGCAAAATCACTAGGTCTTGCAAAGATTATCTTTGGCAAAGACTCACTTTTAAGCGGAGATATTATCTTTGTAGATGCACTTGTAATTGCTCTACCTCTCTCCATAATTACAGCGATAGTAGTCTCAATGATGACTAAAAAGATGGATAAAAAACATCTTGATAGATGTTTTATTGACTAAATGTTCTAAACAATTATCAGGTTGGATCCTGAATCAAGTTCAGGATGACGCATGTCCCGTCGAGTTCACAATGGCGTATGTCCTGTCAAGTCAAGATGATTCATGTCCCGTCAAATTCAATATGACGCGCATCTCATCAAGTCAGGATGACACATGTCTCGTCGAGTCAGGATTACGTGTGTCTCGTCAAATTCAGTATGACGTGTGTCTCGTCATTCCGTGCTTGACACGGAATCTAGTTTATGATTAATCAGAAAATAAGGTTAAATAAAAATAATAAAAGGGGAAGAAAAATGAGAAAAAGAAGTTTAGTGCTAGCTACAATTTTAGGTTTAACTACCTTTGCTTCAGCAGACTCACTAGAAGAGGCATTTAAAGAGGGTAAGGTTCAAGGGGAACTAAAATCTTTTTATATCAACCGTACTTATGATTGGGGAAGTGGATTTGGCAAAAATCCATCTAACTATACTCGTGATGGACTATCCCTTGGTGGACACTTAGGCTATAAAACTGCAGCTTACTATGGCTTTGATGTTGGGGCTACATTTTACACTACAAACAAGGCAGATCACAAATCTAGCAACCCTGATAAAAATGATAACACTCCTTTTGGCTCTGATGCAAAAGGTTATAGTCTACTTGGCGAGGCTTATATAAGCTATAGTTTTGATAAAACTTCTATTAGAGTTGGACGACAAAGCATCAACACTCCTTTTGCCGCACCAAATAACTTTAGAATGTTGCCAAATACTTTTGAGGGTGTGGTTATAAAAAATAGCAACCTCAGCGACACAACACTAGAACTAGGCCACATAACAAAAGTACAAACAAATGGTTTTGCAAACTCAGTTCCAGTTGCTAACTCTACGCTAGACCCAAATAATGCAAATGCTAGACTTAGCCTACTTTATGGCTTTGGTCCTGGTTATAAAGTTGGAGAGTTTACTAGCATCTCTGATGTCTATCTTGGAAAAACCAACAATAAAAGCACAGCAGGCATGACTTACCTAAATGCAACTTACACAGGCTTTGATGGCATAAAACTAGAACTTTGGGACCAGTATATCCACGACATTATGAATATAGTAGTAGCAAAAGCGAGCTACAAAGCTAAACTAAGTGATATAAACACCTTTGCATCTCTCTTTTACACGAAACAAGATGATGTTGGAGACAATTTGCTTGGAAAGGCTTTTAATACAACGGGCAGAGACAAAGATGTAGATGCAAGCCAATATGGTGCGATGTTCAAAGCTTCGCTAGAGAGTGGCTTAGGAATTGATTTGCGTTATGTAAACACTCCAGCCTCAAAGGGTAGTGTTTTAGATGGTGGTATAGTTAACGCCCTTGGAGGTGCTAACCCTTTTATCATCTCTCAAGGAGCTTTGCATGCTAATCTAGGGGATACGACTTCTATTATGTTAGGAGTTGATTATCATTTTAAACCTCTAACTGGTATAGATTTGCTCTCAATGGTTAAGTATTTTGAATATGACATTGGCAAATACAATGGTTACCAAAGTGGATATGAGTGGAAGACTAAAGAGGTAGATTTAGATTTTATCTATCAAGTGACCTCTGACTTTAAGCTACAAGCTAGAGCTAGTTTTACTAAAGATTGGTTAGATTTAGGTGGTACTAAAAAACTCAGTTTCAATGAATATCGTTTAATAGCGTATTATAAATTTTAATATTTCTTAATAGTTGTAAAATTTAGCTTCTATTTAAGCCTTATTTATATAACTATTGTGTAGATTAACAAGAACAAATCTTTTAAAGATAAATAATTATAAAGAGTGAGACTTTTATGAAACAAACACTAATGGGAAATGACGCAATTGCTTGGGGACTAATTCATGCAAATGTTGATATGGTTAGCGGATATCCTGGTACTCCTTCTAGCGAGATACTTACTGTTGTTCAGCAGATAAAAAAGAAGCTAAACTTAGATGTTTATGCTGAATGGGGAACTAATGAAAAAGTTGGTTTTGAAGTAGCTTACGCTGGTGCGATAGCTGGCAAGCGAACCTGTGCGACGATGAAACAAGTCGGACTCAATGTTGCAAGTGATGCGCTTATGAGTGCGGCTTATATCGGTAATCTCGGCGGAATGTTACTTATCGCTGCTGATGATCCAGGTTTTCACTCATCTCAAACCGAACAAGATAGCCGTGTTTTTGCAAAGTTTGCTCGCATCCCAGTTCTAGATCCTGCAACTCCCCAAGATGCTTATGACCTTACAAAGTATGGAGTAGAACTCTCTGAAAAGTTTCAAATCCCTGTTATGCTTCGTCCTGTTATGAGAGTTTGCCATGCTAGAGAAATCATTGAGATGGATGAAGAGACTAACTTTAAGCCTAACAAGGGCGAGTTTAAAAGAGATGTTCCACGTTGGGGAGCAGTTCCACGAAAAGATAGATTTCCTCAAGGAAAAGAGCAACTCAACCGCATAGAAGTTATCAAAGAGTATAACTGGACTCATCTTCTAAAAAAAGAGTTTGATAAATGCGATGGTAAAAATAGCGTTCTAATCATCACAAGTGGAACTGGTTATGGCTTTGCAAAAGAGACTCTAAGTGACCTTAATCTTGAAGCTGATGTGGTTAAAGTTCTTATGCCTTACCCTCTTCCAGTTGAGCAGATGAGAGATAGATTTAAGTCTTACGATAAAGTGTTGGTGATAGAAGAGCCATATCCATGTGTTGAAGAGCAGATTGCATCTCCTAATGTTTACGGAAAAAACACAAACAGCATCCACCAGATAGATGAGATGAGCAAAGAGGAGATTTTAAAAGCATTTATAAATATCGGTCTATATGAGGGAGAAAATATCTACGCAACTCCACCAGCCTTAAACTTTGAGGTAGAAGCTCGTCCGCCTGCGCTCTGCCCTGGTTGTCCTCACCGTGATGTTTACTACGCTATTACAAAAGTATTTAAAAAGAAAAAAGCTATCTATCCATCAGATATAGGCTGTTATACTCTAGCCATTGCACAAGGTGCGATTGATAGTATTCTTTGTATGGGAGCTAGTGTCTCTATGGCTAGTGGTTTTTCTCTTAGTGACCCAGATAAAACAGTCGTTGCAACCATTGGAGATGGAACATTTTTTCACTCTGGAATTGCACCACTTATAAATGCCGTATATCAAAATCATAAGTTTATACTTGTCATCTTAGATAACTCTACTATTGCTATGACAGGAAGACAAACTACGCCATCAAGAGAGAACAAAAACATCGATATCAAAAAGATTGTTGAGGGCATGGGGATAGACTGTATGGAGCATCACTACTCTTATGAGATGCAAGATAATGTTGACTTCTTTAGAGAGGTAAAAAAAGTTCACGCAGATGCAACTGGTCCAACTGTTGTAGTGGTTCGCGAATTTTGTATCTTAGATAGAGAGAGAGCGCCTGAGTTTATCCCAAATATCTTTGCTAAGGTTGATCCTGAACTTTGTATCGCCTGTGATCAATGTACTACCATATATAAGTGTCCGCCAATGGCTTATAATGATGATGGCGTTATTGAGATAGACCCATTTTTGTGTGCTGGTTGTGGTGGATGTTTAGATGTAGTATGTCCAACTGACGCCTTTGTGCAAGATTTTGACTACTTAAAGAGAGGTAATTAAGATGAAATACCAAATAGTAATAGCTGGCTTTGGTGGTCAAGGTGTTGTTTTTTTAGTTAAGGTTTTGGCAATCTGTGCAGGAAATCGTAATATCGCATTTTTGGGAACTGAAAACCATGGAATGAGTCAAAGAGGCGGATCAGTATCTTGTGATATAAAAATCGGTGACTTTACAAATCCTGTGATTGACAAAAATCAAGCTGATCTTATGATAGCACTAGAGCAAAATGAGGGTTTAAGAAATCTTCCTTTTTTAAAGCTTGATGGAACACTTGTTACAAACGCAAAAGATAAAGATAAGTATCCTACTCTTCCATTTAAGGGTTTTGCTAAAATCGATGCTTTTAAAAAGGCTGAAAAGGGAGAGTTTCCTATTCAAGGACTAAATGTTTATATGCTAGGATTTGCCCTTATTAATGACAAAAACTTTCCTTTTAGTGTGCAAGAAGTAAAAGATGCCATCACTCAGATGAATGCAAAAGTAGCCGAACAAAACATTGTCATACTAGATCAAGCCATGAGAGATGCTAAGGAGTCTAAATAATGTGGAATAAAATCGAAGGTGCACCAAGAGAAACTATAGAAGAGACTCAACTAAAAAGACTCAAAGAGACACTAGAGAGAGTTTATGAGTTAACTTCTTTTTACAAAGAAAAATTTGATGAGTTAGGCATAGCTCCAAAAGATATTAAATCTCTAAAAGACATAGAGAGATTACCTTTTACAAAAAAACAAGACCTAAGAAACCACTACCCTTTTGGACTCTTTTGTGTACCTATGAGCGAAGTTGTAAGAGTTCACAGCTCTAGTGGAACTACAGGTAAACCAACAGTTGTAGGATATACTCAAAGCGATATGGATGTTTGGGATGAAGTAATGGCTAGAGTCTATACAATGGCAGGGGCTACTGCAGATGATGTAGTTCATAATGCTTATGGTTACGGACTCTTTACTGGTGGACTTGGGTTTGATAGTGGTGCTAAAAAGATAGGCGCTACTACTATTCCAGCAAGCAGCGGTTTTACAGATAGACAAATTATGCTTATGAAAGATTTCAATGCTACTATCTTAGCAGCAACTCCATCTTTTGCACTCCATATGTATGAAACAGCTAAGAAATCTGGCAGTGGATATCTAAAAGATTTTAAACTAAAATCTGGTGTATTTGGAGCTGAACCTACAAGTGATGGACTAAAAGAGGAAGTTTCTCGTGTTTGGGGAATCGACTATCATGAGGTTTATGGGCTTAGTGAGATAATTGGGCCGGGGGTGAGTTCAAACTGTAAACACTCTAAACTTCTACATGTTAATGAAGACCACTTCTATCCTGAGATAGTAGACTATAAAACTGGTAAAGTATTACCAGATGGAGAGCGTGGAGAGTTAGTTATAACTTCACTTACAAAACAAGCGCTTCCTATCATTCGCTACAGAACTGGAGATATAACTTCACTTCATCGTGAACCTTGTGCCTGTGGGAGAACTCTTGTTCGCATGGAGAGCATCGTTGGACGTGTTGATGATATGATTATAGTAAATGGTGTAAATGTCTATCCATCACAAGTTGAGCATGTTATTGCAAATACAAAGGGAGTTACACTTAACTACCAAATCATTGCAGATAAAAAAGGACATCTTGATAAGATAGATATCTTAGTAGAAGTTAGCGATGAAGTTTTAAGTGACTCTGTAGCTGAGATGGAAAAAATCAAAAAAGATATACAACACTCACTAGCAAATAACCTCTATATAAATGCAAATGTAAAGCTAGTTGAGCCTAGAACACTAGAGAGAAGCATGGGTAAAGCAATTAGAGTTATAGATAAAAGGATCTAAAATGTCAAAAATTATAAAACAGTTATCTATCTTTGTTGAGAATAAGATGGGGGAATTAAGTGATATAACTACACTCTTGGCATCTGAGCATATCTCTATAGAGTCTATTAACCTCTCAGATGCAAGCGATTTTGGCATACTTAGACTTATAGTAGATGATAGCCAAAGAGCCAAAGAGATTTTGGAGAAAAATGGTTTTTCTTCTAGGTTTACGGATGTTTTTGCTGTAGAGATTAGTGACCATGTTGGAAGTTTTAACTCTGTAATAAAAGCGCTTGCCAAACAAAATATAAATATAGAGTACACTTATACTATATCAAACGCAGAGATTGGAGCTTTTATCTTTAAAGTAGCAGACTTAGAGCTTGCAAATGCTATAAAAACGCTTGAAAAAGAGGGCATCCATCTTCTTTGTGAGATTTAAAAAAAGGCAAATATGAAAGCTCAAGATATAGATAAAAATGATATAGGTTTTTTAAAATTTATCGGTGGAGAAGTTTTAGACTTGGGTGATGGATATGCACAACTAGGCTTTGATGTTCTACCTCACCACAAACAACATTTTGGTGTGGTTCACGGCGGAGCTATAGCAACTTTGGCGGATCACTGTGGCTGGTATGCTGCGGTTTCTGTACTTGAGAAAGGGTTTAGCGCTGTAACAATTGAGATAAAGATAAACTACCTAAAACCTGCTAGAGATGAAGTCTTAACAGCAGAAGCTAGAGTAGTAAATCAATCAAAAAGAACTGTATTTACAACTATAGAGATCTTTTCAAAAGATACACTTATAGCTTATGCAACGGGAACATATCATATTTTAGATGAAAAAAGGGCTCTACAAAGTGCTAAATAATAGAGAGATAAGCGATAGATTTGAAGTCCAAATCAACACACTTTACAACTGGCAAAAGAGCAAGCCTAAGCTCTATGCCTACTTAAAACACGCTGACTACAATAAAGAGCGCAACAAAGAGATAAATGTACTTCTTGAGTACTATGCAAAGTGCATAAACAAAAACTTTAGTGTTGAAGAGATTCACTACGTCATAAACTCCGATATAAATCCACACACCATAGAGCAGATAGACTCGTTACATAAGATTTTCATCACACTTGAAGCCAAAAATCTCTCTATAAAAAGTGACTTCCTTCTTGGCATCTATGATAAGTTTCACACTATGAATATCATAGAAAAGTATATATTTTACAAAAGAGTCTACCGCATAAGAGACAAAGAAAGCTCCTTCTCTAAAGAGAAAATAGAGCTATATTTTAAAGAGTACATACATAAATAAAGCCTCACATCTCTTCTAGGAAGCGAGGTTTCAACCTCGTAGAAAAGGCTTAAAAACCAAATACTAATCTTAGAGTCTATAAATGAAGCCCATAGTCAAATACACCATCACTTAGAGTCCTTAAAGGCAAGGACTTCTAAAGTTTTACAAGGCTAAAACATCCCTTGTAAAAAGAAATTAAATAGCTTTTTACCTATTTTTTAGTACTTTTTTGATATAGTTTCGCATTATTAAACAGATAAATATCTTCCTATTTAGCAAAGATTTTATACTAAAGGTCAATCAATGAATATAGTAACTGGTTCTTCAACGGCGTTAATAACTCCATTTAAAAATGGAAAACTTGATGAACAAACATATGCGGCACTTATAAAAAGACAGATAAATAATGGTATGGATGCAGTGTGCCCTGTTGGAACTACTGGCGAGAGTGCAACTCTTACTTATGAAGAAGACATAAGATGCATGGAAATCGCAGTAGAAGTTTGCAGAGGAACTGGAACTAGAGTTCTCGCTGGTGCTGGAAGTAACTCTACTGCTGAGGCTATAATGACTGCAAAACGCGCACAAGATTGTGGCGTAGATGCTATCTTCTCAGTAAGCCCTTACTACAATAAACCATCTCAAGAGGGACTTTTTCAACACTATAAAGCCATAGCTGATAGTGTAAGTGATGTACCTTTTATGCTCTACAATGTACCTGGGCGAACTGGCGTTGATATAAGTGCTGATACTACTATCCGCCTTTTTAATGAGTGTAAAAACATCTATGGAGTAAAGGAAGCAAGTGGAAGCCTAGAGAGAACTGTTGAGCTTCTATCCCGTTGCCCTGAGCTTAAAGTATTTTCAGGCGATGATGCTATCGACTACCCTATCCTTGCAAGTGGTGGAGCTGGTATAACTTCTGTTACTTCAAACTTGATGCCAGACTTAAAGAGTGAACTAGTAAGATTAGCTCTAAGTGGCGACTTTGCAGGTGCAAGAGCGATAAATGAACAACTCTACCCACTAAACCAAGTTATGTTTTGCGAATCAAATCCAGTACCTATAAAAGCTGCAATGTATGTAGCTGGGCTTATAGAGACACTAGAATTTAGACTTCCACTAGTTCCACCTAGCCTAGAAAATATGAAAAAAATAGAAAAAGTTATGAAAAACTACGATATCAAAGGACTTTAAGATGCACAAAAATATATCTCTTGCCAACGGCAAAGCTTCAGTGAGAGGAATTTTTGCAGAATTCACTTCTGTAAAAAGGAGAATGAGATAATGAGAGGCAAGACTCTTTTTATAAGTGGTGGAACTCGTGGCATCGGAAAAGCTATAGTCTATGCTTTTGCTGCAAAAGGTTGTGATGTTGCGTTTACTTATGCATCTAGCGCAGATGCTGCAAATGAGATAATCGCAGATATAGAGAGTAAGTATGGAGTGAAATCTCGTGCCTATAAGCTAGATATCTTAGAACCACTTACTTACAAAGATGTTTATAAAAAGTTTGACGAAGACTTTGATAGACTTGACTACTTTATCTCAAATGCTATCATCTCTGGTCGTGCTGTAGTTGGCGGTTTCGCTCCTTTTATGAGACTAAAACCAAAAGGTCTTGGTAATATTTTTACAGCTACAGTTGAAGCCTTTGTAGTTGGTGCTCAAGAAGCAGCAAAGAGAATGGAGAAGACTGGCGGCGGTTCTATCATCTCTATGAGCTCAACTGGTAACTTAGTCTATACTCCAAACTATGCAGGTCACGGCACAAATAAGGCGGCAGTTGAGACTATGGTTAAGTACGCTGCAGCTGAACTTGGAGAAAAAAACATCAGAGTAAATGCAGTGAGTGGCGGTCCAATCGACACAGATGCACTAAAAGCATTTCCAAATTACGAAGAGGTTAAAGCCGAAGTAGTAAGACGCTCTCCACTTAGCCGTATGGGAGATGCAACTGACCTCACAGGTGCTTGTCTTTTTCTATGCGAAAACTCTTCATCTTGGTTAACAGGACAAACTATCGTCATAGATGGTGGAACCTCTTTTCAGTAAACAGACTCTCTACTTAGGTAGAGGTGTTTAAGTTAAAATATTACTTTAAATAAAGACTCAAAAACCCTCACATATTTAGCATCTTCTAACTCTTACATATAAAATGTAACATGTATCACATAGTTTTTTATTTCTTATGCTACAATTATCTCAACTTAAGATATAAGGATGTCAAATGAAAAAAATGAATCTAACGGCTCTCTTGCTCGGTGCTGCTCTTTTTACAGGACTTGGTGTAACAGCCGTAAGTGCAGAGAGTATGAAATGTGGTGCTGGTAAATGTGGAAGTTCTATGAAGAAGCCCATTGAGGCTGATGGTAAATGTGGTGCTGATAAAAAAACTACAAAGCAAACTGGCAAGTGTGGAGCTGATAAAAAGGCTACAAAGGGATCTGGTAAGTGTGGAGCTGACAAAAAAGCTGCAAAACAAACTGGTAAGTGCGGCGGAAATAAATAATCATTCTTAAAAAAGTGCTTATGTTAAATAGCTAAAAATTTAGTTTTTTTTCTATTTGCTAAGCACTTTTACTAGCCTTTTCATGAAATAAATCCTCAATCATATCAAACTGACATATAACTTATATAGATACATATATTTCAAAATCTGATATACTACTTCTACTTAACATAAGGAGTCTGTCATGAAATTCAAACAAATGTATGTGGAGTTTTCCCGTTTAAGTGGATATGCTAAGTCGTTCTCTTTGCTCTTTGCTAGACTAGCCATTGCTTATGGTTTTTATGGACCAGCAATGACAAAATGGAAAGATATCGACTCTATTGCTGGGTGGTTTACTTCACTTGGCATCCCCTTTCCAACACTAAATGCCTACATGGCAGCAAGTACGGAAGCATTAGGTGTAGTCTTACTTACATTGGGGCTCTTCACCCGTCTTATATCTATACCTCTTATTGTTGTTATGATTGTGGCGATTGTAACTGTGCATCTACCAAATGGTTTTTCAGCTGGAGACAATGGTTTTGAAATTCCATTTTACTATATGTTGTTTCTATTTATATTTGTAACAAATGGAGCAGGAAAATTTAGTCTAGATAGATTGATATTTGGTGAAAAAAACTAGTATAAAAGTTTTACAATTGAGAGGATGGTTTTGTTTATGAGAGGAGTCGTTTTTTGAGTCTTAATCTAAGTGGTGTATATTCACCAATATTTTTAAAAACACGAAGAACTTTTTTAAAAAGCACTTTTTGTACAACTGCCCTAATTGTTTTGCCAAAAAGCGAACTCTTTGGTGCAGTCCCAATCTTAGAGACTATTGCCTTAGTTCAAGAAGACCTACTTCCAAGTATAAGAAAGTTGGATATCAATAGTTCCTCTTATTTATCTCTTATTTTACATCATAGCCGCGTAGCAGATGATGAGAAAGAGTTTTTGCGAAATGGCGTGCAGTGGCTCAATGAAGAGGCAGTTCTTCACTACAAACATCCTTATATAAAACTCTCTTCATCTCAGCGGCAAAATATACTCCAGATTATTTCAAAACAGAGATGGGGAGATAACTGGATATATACGATGCTCACTTACATAGTAGAAGCTACTCTTAGCGATCCTATCTATGGGGCCAATAGAGATGGCGCTGGTTTGAAATGGCTAGAGCACATCCCAGGACTTCCTCAGCCAAAAGAGCCATATCTATGATTTATGATATTTGCATCATCGGAAGCGGAGCAGGAGGTGCGCCCATAGCCTATGAACTCTCAAATGCCGGGTTTAATGTTTTAGTTTTAGAAAAAGGAAAAGATTACAAAGAAGAGGATTTCAACAAAGATGAGTTGGCCGTTTGCAGAAGAGAAATCTTTACTCCTCCTCTAAAAGAGGAACAACATGTCATAAACGAGAGAGATGCTGATGGTTCCATCACACGCTACGAAGGAAGCAAGTACAATTGGAACTTCTGGAACGGCTCTATGGTTGGAGGCTCCTCTAATCTCATGAGCGGTTTTTTTCATAGAATGAAGCCAAATGATTTTAAACTAAAATCTGTTTATGGAGAGATTGATGGAGCAAATGTTGTTGACTGGCCTATTAGTTATGAAGATTTAGAACCTTACTATGCAGAAATAGAAAAGATTGTTGGAGTCTCAGGCAAGATAGTAAAGCATAGATTTTTAGAGCCTCGCTCTACTCCAGATTTTCCTTACCCTGCTCTAGCAGTCAATGGCATCACGCAATACTTTGATGAAGCGTGCAAGAGTTTGGCTTATGAAAGTATCCCTACTCCAAGGGCAATTCTGCCTCTAAATGCGCTCGGCAGACAAGGCTGCTCTTACTCAAACTTTTGCGGGAGTTATGGCTGTGCAACTGGCGCAAAAGGGAGTGCAAGAGCGGCACTTTTACAAAGATGCAGTGCAACAATAATCACCGAAGCCTTTGTATATAAACTTGAGAGTGATGATAAAAAAGTGACTAAGGCTCACTATTATGACAAAAATAGAGTCTCACATATTGTAGATGCTAAGATTTTTGTTGTAGCTGCTCAGGCAATAGAGAGTTCTCGCCTACTTCTTAATTCAAAAAATGAGTTTTTTCCAAATGGTTTATCAAACAATAGTGGACAAGTTGGAAAAAACCTTATTTTTTCAGCTGGTGGAGTTGGCAGTGGTCGTTTTACTTTTGAGTCACTTTCAAAGCAAAAAGAGCTGATGCAAGCGGGCTTGTTTTTTAACCGCTCTTTGCAAGATTGGTACGAGTATGAGGATAATGATAAAAAATACAAAGGTGGAACAATTGACTTTTTATTTGAACACACAAACATCATATCTCGTGCAACAAAAGAGTTTTATGATGAGAATGGCGAACTTATCTGGGGAGAAAAACTAAGTGCTAAAATCCACAAAAATCTCACAACTTCAAGAGTTTTAACATTTGAGGTTTTTAATGACTGGCTTCCAAGTGATTACTGCTTTGTTAGCGTGGATGAGAAGATTAAAGATAAGTTTGATATGCCAGTAGGCGCAATAAACCTATATGGGCATCCGCATGATATAAAGGTGGGAACACATCTCGCAAACAAGGCAGTAAAAGTTTTACAAGAGATGGGTGCAAGCGATATATCTATGAGCATCTCATCTTCACCACCACCAAATCTTGTAGCAGGCGGATGCCGCTTTGGAATAGATCCAAAAACATCAGTACTAGATACAAACTGCAAAGCACATGAACTTCAAAATCTCTATGTAACAGATGCGAGTTTTATGCCAACAGGAGGAAGCGTTCCATACACTTGGACGATTTATGCCAACTCTTTTAGGGTTGCTAAGCATCTAGTAAGTAGATTGAATGCTCTGAACAATTATTAAGTTGGATCCTAAATCAAGTTCAGGATGACGTTCGTTCTCTCATTCCATGCGTATTCTGTCATTCAATATTTGACTTTGATCCTGAATCAAGTTCAGGATGACGCTTGTTCCGTCATTCCGTGCGTGTTCCGTCATTCCGTGCTTGACACGGAATCTAGTTTATAGTTATGAAAAAGGCGAGGTAGTTTAGAAGATATAAGGGGTTTAGCACCTATCTTATCTTGCCTTAAAACTTGACTTTGCTATAATCACCTTTAGTATTTAAAAAAGTCTAAATAAAAAACCAACCACCAAAGGATAGCTAGATGAAAGAGTATATAGACCTAAAAGCTCACTATAGATTTACTGATGAAGAGGCTAAGCTTTTAGAGAACCTACAACCTAGGATGGAACTCTTAGCAGAAGAGTTTATAGATGGCTTTTATGACTATATATGGGGCTTTGGAAAGACTGCACAGTTTCTAAAAAACAAAGAAATTATCGCAAATCATCGCAAAAAAATAAAGGAGTGGTTTGTAAATCTTTTTTGTGGCAAATATGAAATGACTTACTTTATGTACATATATAGCATCGGTGAAATCCATGTAAGAATCGGACTACCAACTCACTATGTAAACTCGGCATTTACCTTTGTTAGGACTTATATTCTCCAAAATATAGAAGAAAACTTTGAAAATAAAGAGCTTCATATGAGAGAGATAAAAGCGGTTGAGAAAATTTTAGATATGAACCTTGATGTACTTACAAGTTCATATAGAGATGGAGAACTTAGTAAGTTTTTATCACTCTCAAAGTTTGAAAAGTCAATACTCTCAGGACTTAAAGATTTCAACTCATATATAAACTTCTTTTTAGCTGGAGCACTAGCTCTTGTTGCTTTTTTTGCTATTGGACTTTTTGTTTATGATATCTACCTTCTGTTTTTCTCAGATATTGGAATAGAAAAAGGGATATTGACCATCTTAGGAAGCTTGCTTGTTCTTTGGGCTGCCATAGAGCTTATACATGAAGAGATAAATCATCTCCAAGGAAAAGGTTTTGCTATAGGTGCATTTATTATGCTTGCCATGGCGGCACTTATTAGAAAAGTTCTAATCTATTCTTTATCATCTGAAAAAGCTGATGAGTTACTAACTATAGGTATCGTTATAGTTGGTTTAGCCATGGCTTACTGGCTTGTTGGAGCTAAAAAAAGGACTACTATAGTTTAATATATATAACTTGAAAAAATATTTGAGCAGCAATTTAGCAAAAAAAAGCTAGAATCTCTTTACTATTATTTTAAGGACTTTTTTTGTTAAATCTTCCAAACGCCCTTGCATCTCTTAGGATTCTTTTAGCTCCTTTGATGTTTTGGGTTATTTTAAATCCTGACATTTTTACAGACAACGGTTTTCATATCTCGTGGAACTATTACTTTGCTTCACTTTTGTTTGTTCTAGCATCTGCGACTGACTTTTTTGATGGCTATATCGCTCGTGAGTGGAACCAGATGACACTACTAGGTGGCATCTTAGATCCACTGGCTGATAAGATGCTAACACTGGCGGCTTTTTTAGGACTTATGATGATAGGTGAGGCATCTGCTTGGGCGATTTACATCATTATAGTTCGTGAGCTTTTTATAACTGGTATCAGAACTATAGCTGTTAGCGAAGGAGTTGATGTCAAAGCTTCGTGGGCTGGAAAAGTAAAGACTGTAGCACAGATGATAGCTATAGGATTTTTACTTATGCACTGGCCATTTGGAGATGCCTTGCTTTGGATAGCTGTAGCACTCACTCTCTACTCAGGATTAGAATATCTTTGGGGTTTTAGAAAAGCACTTTTGGGGAGTGAAATATCATGAGTATCTTAGTCTCTCTTTTAGTTCTCTCTTTACTTATATTTTTTCATGAACTTGGTCACTACGCAGCAGCGAGGCTGATGGGTGTCTCTGTTGAAGTCTTTAGTATTGGCTTTGGTAAGAGAATGCTTACATTTAAAAAGTGGCAAACTGAGTGGAGCATCTCAGCTATTCCACTTGGCGGATATGTTCGTATGAAGGGCCAAGACGACTCGGACCCTAGCAAGAAGAGTTATGATGCAGATAGTTACAATGTAAAGACT
Organism: Sulfurimonas sp.; assembly: GCA_028684815.1. Classification (GTDB taxonomy): domain Bacteria; phylum Campylobacterota; class Campylobacteria; order Campylobacterales; family Sulfurimonadaceae; genus Sulfurimonas. Next base: position 4,959 of record JAQUFE010000031.1, on the reverse strand, counting down.
CCATCACAAAAGATTTTTATCCTCCTAGCTGGCCCTCTTGCAAACTTTGTTCTAGCCTTTGTACTCTACTTCTTTATAGCTCTTGGTGGTCCAAATATACTCTCACCTGTAATTGGTGAAGTTGTAAAAGACTCACCTGCCGAACTTGCAGGACTAAAAACAAATGACACTGTAAAAAGCATTGATGGAGTAGAGATAAGTTCGTGGAAAGAGATGGCAGGTTTTATAGAAAAATCTGATGGCTCTTTAAATGTAGAGATTTTAAGAGATGGTTTTATAGAGTTTAAAACCCTCACACCTAACATCCGTGAGACTACAAATATGTTCAATGAAGTAGTACAAAAAAAGATGATAGGAATAGGAAGTGCGGGAGTTTCGCATAAACTTGAACTCTCAGCATCTGAGACTCTTAACTACGCAACCGAGCAGACAATCTTTGCATCTACTCTAATCTTTACAGGCTTAAAAAAACTTATAGTTGGAGAAGTCCCAGCTAACGAGCTTGGCGGTGTGATAAGCATAGTAAAACTAACCTCAGATGCAACAGCTGCTGGCTGGATGAGTGTACTCTTTTTTGCAGCACTTATCTCTGTAAACTTAGGAGTTTTAAACCTCCTCCCAATCCCAGCCCTAGATGGTGGGCACATCATGTTTAACCTCTATGAACTCATCTTCAAACGAGCAGCAAGTGATGCCGTCCTTATAAAACTAACCATAGCTGGCTGGGTAGTGCTATTTTCACTTATGGGTTTAGGTCTTTATAATGATATCAATAGATTGATGGGTTGAGAAATTTATAGATTCAGCATCCTTTTAACCGTATCTTGAAAAGCATTTTTAAAGACATCATCTTGAGCTACTATCCTATATAACTCTAGTTCACTTCGTCTTTGCTGGTTCATCACATCATCAAAAATTTTAATATATGCCAAATCTCTAGTGTGTGTATCAGGATTATCTGCATATTTACTTTGGAAATCTGGATGCTCTTTCATCTTTTGAGCCATGTTTATCAATCGTACTCTTTGCTCTTGCGGTGTTGCGTCCCATCCTTGAAACCATTTTTCATTGAAGCTATTTATGATAGTATCTAGTGGATCTTTTTCTTCTTCTGTGCCATGTGTACCTCTAGGATTTGGGTTTTGTGGATCGAGTTCTGTTTCACTATCATCTAATCCTAGACTAACATTTAGTTTTACTCTCTCTAGCCCATATGTAGATAGATCAACAGAGTTGAGCAGTTCATCTAGTGCATCTTGATTTTTGTCTTTTATAATCAGCTTTGGAATTAAGAACTTTATGAACCAAAATAGTTTTTCCCAATTTACAATTTCATAAGTCATTATTGAAGCCATCTGAGCATATATTTTTACAAACTGTTTAGCTTTGATTTTATAGTCAATCTTTTCTTCATCTTCAAGTTCCAGCTCATTGTTAAATCGTTCAGCTGCCGCATCTATGATGGGACTAAGCTCACTCGCCTCAACACCATCAAAATACTTCTCTATAAAATCTTCTACTTCACTCCACTCATAGATACCTACATCATCAATAGCATCTTTTAACTCGTGAAGTACATTTACATCTGTAGCACCACTAAGTGTGGTTGCAGTATAGAAGGGGTCAAAAGAAGTTTTAATATCTTCTGCTTTGTTAAAAAAGTCTAGGACAAAAAGGTCTTCTGTTTTTTTACCTAGTTTATCGGCTGAACGGTTGAGCCTTGAGAGTGCTTGAACTGCTAGCACCCCTTGAAGCTTTTTATCTACATACATAGCAGAGAGTTTTGGTTGGTCAAACCCTGTCAAAAATTTATTTGCAACTATGAGTAATCTATACTCATCGCTGTCAAATTTTTCACTTATATCTTTACTTGCAAATCCATTTAACTCATCTTCTGTGTATTGGATACCTTTTACTTCTTTCTTTCCAGAAAATGCAACAATAGTTTTAAATGGATTTCCTCTTTCTGATAGTTTTTTAGTTATTGCAAAATAATAAAGAATAGCTGTTTGTATATCTTGTGTAACTACCATTGCTTTAGCTTTGCCTTTTAGCTTCTTAGTATTTACTACTTTACTTATAAAATGATCTAGAATAATATCTGCTTTTGTTGCTATGGTTTGCTCATCTCTTTCTACAAAAGCTCTTAATTTTTTTTGTGCTTTTGCTGTATCAAACAAAGGGTTATCTTCTATTGACTTTTCTATCTCATAGTAGCTTTTGTAAGTAGTATAGTTTGAGAGTACATCAAGTATAAATCCCTCTTCAATAGCTTGTTTCATGCTATAAAGATGAAACGGTTTAAATGTGCCATCCTCTTGTTCTATACCAAATTTTTCAAGTGTATTTGACTTTGGAGTTGCCGTAAAAGCCAGATAAGAAGCATTGCCTTTCATTTTTCTAGTTCTCATTATTTCTAGTATTGCATCTTGTGCATCTAGCGTATCAGCATCTTCTTTGCCCATTGCACGGTTCATATTGTCATGTGCAGAACCGCTTTGTGAACTGTGCGCTTCATCTATGATTACTGCAAATCTTTTATCACTCAAATCTGCTATACCATCAACTATAAAAGGAAACTTTTGTATCGTAGTGATAATAATCTTTTTGCCACTCTCTAGGCTTCTTTTTAACTCTTGAGATGAGTATGCTGGTGCTACAATATTTTTTACTTCACTAAACTCTTTTATATTGTCTCTTAGCTGTTTATCTAGAAGTCTTCTATCTGTAACTACTATTACTGAATCAAATAACGGGTTGTCTAATCCACGATTGCCTGCAGTATCTATGCTCTTAGGATATGTTTCAATAAGTTGATAAGCAGCCCAAGTTAGAGAGTTTGATTTGCCACTTCCTGCACTATGTTGGATAAGATATGTTTGACCAACTCCTTTAGTGCTTGCATCGTCTATTATTTTTCTAACTACATCCATTTGGTGGTATCTTGGAAAATAAAGTGTTCTTTTTGAGAGAGCGTCACCGTCTTTTCCATCTAGTCTAACGAAGTGTTGTATAAGTCCAGCGAGAGACTCTTTTGTAAACACCTCTTCCCATATATAGGAAGTTTTGTGTCCATTGGGGTTTACTGGATTACCTTTACCGTGATTATTGCCTTTGTTAAATGGTAAGAAAAATGTTTTACTTCCATCTAACTTAGTAGTCATGTATGCTTCATCTGTATCTACAGCAAAGTGAACTATACATCTAGCGAAGTTTAGTAGCGGTTGCGTAGTATCTCTATCTTCTCTATACTGTTTTTGTCCATGAACCTTAGCATTTTGCCCTGTCCATTGGTTTTTTAACTCCATTGTGACAAGTGGTAAGCCATTTATAAATATAACAATATCAATCTCTTGAAGAGGGTTAGTTTTTGAGTAAGTCACTTGCCTCATGATGCTAAATTCATTACTATCAAACTTCTCTTTTATAGCTTGAGAGCTTGAAGCAAGAGGAGCAACATACATCAGAGTAAAATGCGCATCATCTACATCAAGACCTTTACGAAGTAGTTTTAAAACACCATACTTTTTTATCATTCTATCAAGTCTTTGAATGATTTTTAGTTTGTATTGTGGATCTCTTTTTAGTTTTTCTAACTCATCTTCTTGAGTGCTTTCTAAAAAGTGCCAAAACCGCTTCTCTTCTATGGCATGCTCTTTGTTAAAGTCACTATTTAGACCTTTGTAAAAACCTTGCTCTATTAATGTTTGCTCAATACTACTTTCTAATGCTTCTTCATTTGTTTTTGAAACTATCATTTTAACCTCTTCATATCTTCTTCTAGTTCTTTTAAGCTCTCTACTTTTTGTTGCTCTTTTTGTATCTCTTTATATTTTTTATACTCTAGTTCGCTTTTATCTTTTGCTATCTGGTGGCTAATCTTGCCTGCATGTGTTAAAAGCTCTCTACCATTGAGAGAGATAACCATATCTAATCTTTGAGCCCAGTCTTTCATATACATGGGTGTTTGTTGCATAGCCATAGTTTCTGCAAATGCAAGGTACTGTTCTACTAAAAGTCCGAGAAGCTTTATCTCTTCTTCGTCCAGATAATTTTTAGCGATGCTTACATCTTTTTTGGTGATATTTTTGTTCTCTTTGTCGTATGAATTCATCCCTAAACGAGGTTTGCTTATATCTACTCTACTGTGTACAAGTTCTGCTGCTGTTTGCTTTGATACTGCCCAGAGTAGTTTGTTTTGGACTATCTTAAAAAATTCTATTGTTTTTTCATCTTTTGCATCATAGTCTATGCTTGTCATGTAGATATCTTTGATTTTTTGATAAAAAAACTTCTCAGATATTCGTATATCACGCAGGCGTTTTTGTAGTTCATCGAAGTAGCTCATAGAGTTACCACTTTTAAATCTATCATCATTAAGTACAAACCCTTTAGTTATGTACTCTTTGAGTCTATCTTTTGCCCAGATGCGAAACTTCGTACCAGTAGATGAGCGAACACGAAAGCCTATGGCTATAATCATATCAAGATTATAAAAGTCAACATCTCTAGCTACTTCTCTATCACCTTCCATTTGAACTGTTCGGTAATTCCGAACAGTTGAAGCAGGTTCTAGCTCTTCTTCTTCAAATATTGCTTTAATATGTTCACTAATAGTTGATTTTGCTCTGCCAAACACTTCGCAGATCTGAACTTGAGAGAGCCAAAGAGACTCCTCCTCAAAGCGTACATCAACTTTTATATTACCGTTTTCGTTTTGGTAGATTAGGATGTTGCTCATGGTACTTTCACTTTACCAGTTACTGCACTATCTATGAGAGTAGTTTTATACTCTTTTAGTTTTGTGATTTGTTGCTGTTGTAGATCTATGGTTTGGAATGTCCCCTATAAACTAGACACTATTTAATTCAGTAATTTAGATAAAATAATATGAAAGTATTATGAGATTTAACAGGGTTAAAAAATGGCAAGAAGAACATACAGTGAAGAGTTCAGATT